>JAGVPR010000321.1 GCA_020052115.1 Candidatus Eiseniibacteriota bacterium | reverse complement strand
GAGCGCCTGCCACCCGACGCCCTCGCTCCCGTGGCCGAGGGGCGGCGCGTGCTTCTGGTGCTCGGCGAAGACTCCGTCGAGGACTTCTGGGCCTCGTCGGCCGCGGAAATGATCGAGGAGGCGTGCCCCGGCCGCATTCAAGTGCTCGCGACCGCTGAGCGCGGCGGGCCGCCCGGAGACGAGCCGGACAAACAGGCGGCCCAGCCGCACCTCGCGAACTGGCTTCGCAGGCGGCTCCCCGTCCTGCCGGCGTTCCTCCTCCTCGGTGAAGATTCGCGCGTCGCCGAAGCGCACCTCGCGCCCTTCTCACCGCAAAGTCTCGCCCAGAGGGCCGTGCGCTTCCTGCGTGGCGGCGACTCACCGGATTCCGCGATCGCCGTCACTCTCGCGGATCCATTCACGCCGTTTCTCCCGGAGGTTCTGGACGGGCCGCGCGCCATCGAAGAAGCGGCGGCTGATCCCGCCGTCGCGGCCTTCATTCGGCGCTTCGCCAAGCGGCGGATCTCCCGATCCGCCCTCTTGACGTACGAGGAGGGACAAGGCTACTACTGGGCCGTCAAATTCCAGGCAGCGGACTGCGGCTGTTCAAGCTCCAGCGCGCCGGTCATGGCGCGCGTGATCCTTCGACCTCTGGACGGGGCCATTCTCGCCCGCGACTTCCTGGCGGCTTCGACGTTGCGCTCCGAACCGCCGGGAAGACCCCGTCCGCTTTCGCCGACGCCCCCCGACAGTGACGCCGACCTCGATGGGAGGGAGTGAGGATGTGGTGGAAAAGTCGGTGGATGCTGCTCGGCGCTGTAAACCTGGCGCTCATGACGATCGTGCCGGCCGTGGCCTTTGCCGCGGCTCGAGACGGCACGGCCCTCAACGCCGGGTGCATGAACTGTCACGGATTCTGGGCGTGCCTGCGATGCGTCGTGTGTGAGGCCGTCGCCGGAATGCCCTGCTGATCCGAAACGCGAAGGGCGCGGGGTTTACGTCCCGCGCCCGGTGTCGCCGTCGCGCGGCCGGACCTCGATCCGGCCGCGCTTCGATCAGCCGAACACGTATCGGCGGCGCCTGGCGATCTCATCGCGGAACTTGTCCATGAGGATCATCCACTCGGAGGAACCCTCGGGAATCTGCCGCGAGTAAGATCGGATGCGCTCGATCGCTTCGGCGTCTATCTCGTCCTCGATCCTGAGATCCAGGAGAATGATGGACTCCACGACCTCGCCTAGCCGCCCTTCGGGGAGATCCGCTTCGACGAGATCGCCTTCCAGGAGGCGATCGGCGATCCGTCGGGCGATCTGGTGAACCCGGCGCTCGCTCAGCCTCACGACGCCCCCCCCGAGGAAGTTGCCGGCCTCACAGAACCACCCCGCGCTTTCGCGCCAGTTCTTCGCGAATCTTCTTCCTCAGGACATACAGGTCCATGTTTTCGCGCTCGATGCGACGCAGGTTCTCGTCAATGTACTTCTCCGCCTCGCGGTCGATCTCCTCTTCGATCTCGAGATCCTCGCGGATGGCCGCGACGATGGCCTGGACGGCAGTCTGCTCCCCCTCGGGCCACTTGGCCTTCAGCTTGTCACTGAGCTGCTCGATGATCTTCTCGGCCAGGTACTGCACCTTGCGAGACGACATCCGCATCGCGACCTCCTCGCGCACGCACCGGCAGAGAATATAGCACGCGATGGAAAGGCGAAGGGCGGGACCTTGCAGGCCCCGCCCTTCCGGGGGGAGGAGGCGATATCCCGCCACCGCCCGGGGGCGCGGCGGCGGATGAGAGAAGCGGTCAAGGATGGCCCGGGTCGTTACGGTTGTCCCACTGGCCGATGGCCGGTGACTCTGAGCCGCCACCGTCGGTCTGAAGCGTCTCCGCCCTGGTGGAGGGAGCGAAACCGCCGTTGTCGCTGCAACCGCCGGCACACAGCACCAGCAGAGCCGCCGAGATCGCCGCTGCGACGAACCGTCCGATCCGAGTTCCGTCCATGGCCGCCTCCCTCGTGTCGGGCCCTGCCGAGCCCGATTCCGGGAAGCACATGGAGCAACGCGGAGACCACGCCCCCTCCGATTAGCCCTGTGCAGCGAGATCGAAACGGACGTCTCGCCGGCGACATCGCAATGCCATTACCTGCAAGGGGTTGTGCAACGTGGCTCACCGCTCGCCGGAGTGGATGAATGATGCAGCCTCACTTGAAACCTCGCGTCGCCGCGGCGCAAGTGGGTGGAATCCCCCGGAAGCGCGAAGCGGCGAGCTTCGCCGGTCCGCCTACCCATTGGCTGAATGTGGATTGCAGCGGCGTGGTGGGAACCAGCCACGATCCGCGAGAACACCCGCATACCGGGGGTGCGCCGGGGCCGTGTCCCAGTGGTCCGGGGCCGCTTATTGGAGAGCTTCCGCCATTCGCGATAACAGAATCGCGCGGTCGGCCTGGCGAAGGAAGACGCCGCGCGTTTGCGTTCCGAGCTTCCCGGCTGTGCTCGTGAGCGTGGCCAGGGCGCTCCGCAAGTGGACAACCGCAGAGCCTCGATTCGGTCGGCCCAGGAGCAGGAGCCCGAGTCGCGCTTCAGCCTGCCATGCCTCGTCTCTCTGAGAGCATCGCGTGGCCAGAGCGAGTGCCTCTTCGTAGTCCTGAAGCGCTCGTTCGACGGACGCCTGCTGCTCGAACGCTCGACCTCGAGTCAAGAGCGCGCGCGAGCGGAGGATTCCGAAGGACAGTCCGATATCGTCCTCGCCGGGATCCCCCGACATCTCGAGATAGGAGATCGCCCCAGGAGCATCACCTTCGCGAAGCGCAAGATCGGCGACGAGATACTTGCTGAGCGCATACCACCAGCCCGAGTGACTCACCTTGAAGTACTCAACCTCTCCTCTGAGATCCCCCGCAACAGAGCCCGCCGTCCCCCAACGCTGCCATAGGCGCAATTCACGCGACCAGACAGCCTCCTCACCTGCGGCAAAGCGCACCGCTTCCTCGAACGCGCTGGACGCACCCTCCTTGTCCCCAAGGCGCGCAAGAGTCTCCCCCCGATGTAACGGAATCTGCGCCCTGAAGCGCGCGTCCAGTCCCGTCGCCACGGAAATCTCGGCCTGCCGAAGCGTCTCTAGCGCACCGTCGTAGTCGGCCATCTCGGCCTGGATCCACGCTTCATCAGTCCACGCACTGATCCGTAGTTGGCCCTCACCCAAGCGGCCGGCGAGGCGCGTTGCGTCGCGCAGCAGTTCTCTCGCGATGACGAGATCTCCCGACATGATCGCGCAGGTAGCCAGGCCATGCGTGGAGAAGAGGCGACCACGAGGAATGCCCAGTCGCTCACTTTCCTGGCCCACCGACTCCAGCATGCGGGCGGCGCTTCTCAGCAGCCCGATCTCGAGCAGCCCTGCGCCAGCATTGTAGTCGGCAGTCACTCCTTCGTGCGCATCTCCGGTCGCCCGATGCTCCGCGGCGGCCATCCGGAAGAGATCCACGGATTTCAGTCGATCCCCTCCCTGCCCAATCGCCCAGCCCAAATTCCCCAGCACCCGCCCCCGCACCTTCTTCAGCTCCGGCGCACCGGTCGCCAGCAGTCTCTCGCTTCGCGCGATCGAATCCGACAGCCTCCCCATTCGTCTCTCGACCACCGCCAGATCCGACTCCGCTTCCGCGATCATCTCGGCGTCGAGTTCCCCTCCCGCAAGAACCTCTTCATAGAGCGCCGCCGCTTCGGTGAGCTTGCCCCTCATTCTGCAAGTCCGCCCGAGATGAACCTCGAGCCGCGATCTCACAGCGCTCCCGAGACGCGGCAGATCCAGAAGACGCTCAAGCAGCGCGCCGGCCTGTTCGCTGAGGCCAAGCTCCATTTTCGCCAGCGCAAGCGCGACCGACAGACTGACGTGGAACTCCTCGTCACGCGTAAGGTCGAACCTCCGGCACGCGACCTCGAGCAGGCGCTCTCTCTCGCGCGCCCCGAGCCCTGTCTCGCTCGCCAAGAGAGCGCGGGCCGCGCCGCGTGCGCGTTCCTCTTCGATGCCGACCAGATCCAGCGAATACACGACCGCTTGGGAGAGACCCGCCTTTTCACACAGCACCGCGAGAGCGCTCGCAATCTCGGCCACCTCTGCGGCATCCATGAGCCGGAGCACCCGTTGCGCGGCCAGCCCGGCAGCTCGAACCTCCACTCCCGAGCGAACGATCCAGCCGTCACGCTCCAAGCTCCTCAATGCGTCCCACGAGTCCGCCCCGACGCGGATTCGCGAACAGAGATCGTGCACCAGGTCGGTCGCGAGTCCGGAGGGGACGAGCCCGCACGCCGCGAGAACGAGCTTCGCGGTCCCGCCCAGCTTGCGCGCCCTCTCATCCAGCGCCCCCGCCGCATCCGGCGGAAGACTCAGACCGGACTCGACGCGATCGGCCAAGCCGACGGCCCCCTCATCGGTCATGTGCGCCGTGAGCCGCTCGGCGGCCAGCACGAGCAGCGCCGGGAGCCCCCCTGTCTGCTGAAGTACTCCTTCGGCCAGCCGGGAGGAAATCTCTGTGAGGCCGAGCGCCTCCCGCAGGTAGGAATCGACCCCGCGCGACCCGAGAGGGAGGACGTCGAGTCGCCGGCATGCGATGTCGGCCGAACAAAGAGACTCCTCGATTCCGCCCTCCGCCGCCCGCAGAGCCAGAAGAAGCGCGGATCCTGCCCACTCCCCGCCGCCCTCCCGGTCCGCAGCCAGATAGCGCGCCACGGATACCAGGTCTTCCAGAGCGGCCGCATCGAGTAGCTGCGCATCATCCGCCACGAAGAGCGCCGGCCTCGGATGCAGCCGGAGAAGCCGCGCGACCGCGGAGGCGCCGCTCATCACTCCGGCAGGCTCTCCGTCAAGGGCTCTCGCCCACTCCGCGATCGGCGTCTCCGCCCGCGTCACCGAGACATGAAACCCCGCCATCTGCCCGAGCGCCCGAGCCTCCTCGACCAGACGGCTCTTCCCAACTCCGGGCGGCCCCGCGATCAGGAACACGGGCTCCGCGGAACCGGCATTGAGCTCCTCGAGGAAACGCCGGATCGCTTGACCCTCCGCCTCCCGCCCGACGAGCGGCAGACGCGACGCGCTGCCGGGGGCGACGCGCCCTGGTTCGACAGCCAGAGAGAGACCCAGGTCGGAGTTCAACCGCTCGATCACCGCGTTCGCGCTGTCCGGCCTCCTTCGTGGATCCTTCGCAAGCAGCGACTCAACCAGGCGCGACACCGCGGGCGGCGTCCCCGGCGCGACAGCCAGAAGCGGTGGGGGCGCATCGAATGCGTGCGCCCTCAACACCTCGTACGGATCTCCGCGGAAAGGAAGCAGCCCCGCAATCCACTCGTAGACGACCACGCCCAGGGAGTAGAGATCCGCCCGGTGATCCGACGCCATGTCCGACGCCACCTCCGGAGCCATGTACTCGACGGTTCCACCGCGGCGTCTGTCGTGGACATCGTGGGAGAGCCCGAAATCAAGGAGGATCGCCGGCGGAGAGCCCGTCTCGACATTCCGCAGCCGGATGTTCCCCGGCTTGAGATCGCCGTGGACCAGGCGTCGCGAATGGAGGAACTGCAGCGCGCGAAGGACAGAGGCTAAGGCTCCGTAGAAACGAGGATCGGGCGGCGCGAGACCGCTCTCTCGCGGCTCGCTTCCCTCACACACGTCCATCGTGAAGAACGGGCCGTCATCCGACCAGCCGAAGTCGTGAACCCCGACCAGCCCCGGATGCCGCAACGAGCGCAGGAGCTCGAACTCGCGGGCGAGATCCGAGCGCTGTTCGCCCCGCAGCAGCTTCAGCGCGCGCTCGCACCCATCGGCCTGGTCCATCACACGAAAGACCGTGCCTGCCGAGCCTTCGCCCATGCGCGACAGGATTCGATACCGCGGGGGCAGGTTGATCGCCATGGCGAGACGCCTCAGCAGCCCAAGATGAACTGACCGGGAACGGCGGCGGCATTATACGCCATGGCGAAGGCGGTTCTCGGCGCGACAAGCTTCGGTGGGCGGCTTCCGGCGGGCTTGCCCGCGACGCGCACGCGCGCCGCTCAGTCATCCGGAGGGAGACACAGGTGGGGCCATCAAAAAACGCGCTCCCCTGGGAGGACACATCCGAGGGGAGCGCACCCTTCCAACACCAGCCGATTCCTCAACATCGAGCCCGTCCGGGCTCGGAGCACGGCGCCCATCCTCCACGCCGGCTCGGATGCCATGCGACGTCGGTTCGGGAACCGACCGGCCTACCAGCCCGCGCGACCGCCGGGGAGAGTGATCCCACAGAGGACCGCCGCGACGATGATGAACATCTCGACCATTCGACTCACCTCCTTTCAGATCTTCCGAAGCCCTGTACCTGGCGCACATGGATGCCAAGGCACGGGTTGTACCGATCGGAGGCGACTTGGGTTGAATTCCGCCACTGCGAGCTAAGTGACCTTCCTACCATAGGTTATACGCGCCACGAGCATCCGAAACGACGCTCTGGAGGAGACCCCAAGAGCCCGTGTGTTGGTGGCTGTTGACAGCCATGGCGGAGATTCGGACAAGGAAGCGAGCTGCCAAACAACTATGTGACAACGAATTAGCTATGTCAATAGTTCGGACAGGCCGATTGTCAACGCTGGGCGACGCTTGAAGGATCAGCCCTCTGTGGGCGTGTGGGGCATCCGTCTGCGCAGAAGGCCGAAGCGGTTGATCCGATTGTGGAGATGCTGGCGACTCACGCTGAGCGTCCGAGCGGCCCGGGAGATGTTCCACTCGCTCGCCTCGAGAGCATCGCGGATCGAGACCTTCTCGAAGCGCTCCATCCGGCTGCGGAGGCTCCCTTCGGTGAGCGCCGTCTCGAAACCCGGTCCCGGATGCGGAAAAAGCTCCGGACCGAGCGGCGATCGTCCGTCGGACATCGCCAGAGCGCTCTCGATGCAGTTCTGCAGCTCACGCACATTCCCCCGCCAGCCGTAGTGGAGCAAGAACCGGCGTGTCTCGGGTGCGAAACCGTGCGTTGATCTGTTTTGCCGCCTCCCCGCCTCGGCCAGGAAGAAGTCGGCCAGGAGAAGGATGTCCTCGCCGCGGTCCCTGAGCGGCGGCATGCGCAGTGTCACCACGTTGAGGCGGTAGAACAGATCCTCCCGGAAGCGACCGCCACCGACCTCCGTCGCGAGCACCTTGTTCGTGGCCGAGATGACGCGGACGTCGGTGCGGCGGACGGTGTTCTCTCCGAGGCGCGTGAACTCGCCGGACTGAAGCACGCGCAGGAGCTTCACCTGAAGCGAGAGCGGCATCTCGCCGACCTCGTCGAGGAAGAGCGTGCCGCCGTCCGCTGCCTCGAACACGCCGACGTGATCCTCGATCGCGCCCGTGAACGCGCCCCGGCGGTGCCCGAAGAGCTGGCTCTCCAGCAGAGGCTCCGGCAGCGCACCGCAATTCAGGGCGAGGAAGTTCTTCTCCCGGCGCGGGCCGTTGAAGTGGAGGGCGCGGGCGATCAGTTCCTTTCCCGTGCCCGTCTCACCCTCGACCAGCACCGCCAGGTCCGTCTCGACCACCTTCTCCATGACCTCGAAGACGCGCTGCATGACCGCGCTGCGGCCGATGATGGCGTCGAAGCGAAACTCGCTTCGTAGGACCCGCCGCAGGCTCTTGTTCTCCATCTCCAGCTGGAGCTTCGAGCGAAGCATCTCTTCGTGCAGGCAGGCATTGTCTATGGCCACCGCCGCGTGCGCCGCGAGCGCCTCGAGGACGTCAATCCCCTCCGGCGAGAGCATCTCGCTGACCCGCTGGCTGTCCAGGTAGATCACGCCGAGGACGCGCTTGCCGAGGCGCAAAGGGAAGCCGATCATCGTGCGCAGGCGAAGATCCTGGACGCTCTTCTGCTCGCGAAACTCCGGGTGCTCGTACACGTCGCGGATCCACACGGTCTTGCCGCTTTCGGCCACTTCGTACGCCAGGCTCCGGGAGTGGCGGAAGTCCTCGCTCATCAGGCTGCCGGAGTCTATGTTCCGGGCGACCTCGATCCGAAGTTCCCCGCCCCTGTCGAACAGCATGAGGAAGCCGCGCTCCACGCGGGCGATCTCGAGCACGGCGTCCATGAGATGCGTGAGAAGATCGCGGAGGACGAGCGTGGAACTCAGCGAGCGGCTGATCTCGAGGACGCGCTCCAGCCGGGCGAGGCGGCGCGACTGCTTCTCCAGGAGGTCCTTGTCGTGCGCCTCGAGCAACTCGCGGCGTTCGAGTCGGCTGACTCCATCCTCGGCCTGCCGAAGAAGCTCCTCCCCGTCAATCGGGGGTTGCGTGGGAGCAGGGGAACTCCCAGGCTCTTCGAAGGCCATGACCCCTCCCGCGCCAGTGTCCAGGACGTTGACAGAAGACGCCGGGAGTTTACCACGGTGGATGATCCCAGTCAATCGCGTTGATGTCTGATATCCGTTTTGCACGGTCCGGCTGTCGCACGGTCCGGCTTGACCCTCCGGGGATCGCTCCCTAACCTCTGGCGGCGGTCCGATTCCCACGTCATCTAGGGGGTTCGAATGAACCAGCAGCACGGGTTTCTCCGGGGCGACCCGATCAGCCCCGAGGCCATCACCGGCACCGAAACGGCAGCGGATCTGATTGACCGACATTTCCTCGCCTACAACGCGGCCCGCCTGCGCGAGGGATGTCGCCTGTTCGTGGACCGGATGCTCGAGCCCGACGTGACCGTGGGCGTCAGCCTGGCCGGCGCGCTGACCCCTGCGGGCCTGGGCATGAGCGCGCTCATCCCCCTCATCGAGAACGGGTTCATAGACTGGCTCGTCTCCACGGGCGCCAATCTCTACCACGACGCCCACTTCGCGATCGGGAAGACTCTCCACCGCGGCACGCCGTTCGTGGACGACCGGCTCCTTCGAAGCGAAGAGGTCGTTCGCATCTACGACGTGTTCTTCAGCTACGACGTCCTCCTGTCCACCGACGCCTTCTTCCGCGAGGTGCTTCGCAGCGACGAATTCCGCGGTCTGATGGCGACCTCGGAGTTCCACCACCGGCTCGGGCGCTATGTCAACGAACGCGAGCGCCTGCTGGGTCTCTCGCGCCGCAGCCTCCTCGCAGCGGCCCACCGCGCGGCGCTCCCCGTGTACACATCCTCGCCCGGCGACTCCTCCATCGGCATGAACCTCGCCGAGGTCTCGCTCCGTCAGGAGACGGTGGTCCCCGATGTCCGGCTCGATGTGAACGAGACCGCCTCGATCGTCTACGACGCTAAGCGCCGCGGCGGCCGCAGTGCCGTTCTCATCCTGGGCGGGGGTTCGCCGAAGAACTTTGTCCTCCAGACGGAGCCGCAGATCCAGGAGGTGCTCGGCATCTCCGAAGCGGGGCACGACTATTTCTTACAGTTCACCGACGCCCGGCCGGATACCGGCGGTCTCTCGGGCGCCACCCCCGCCGAGGCGGTGACCTGGGGCAAGATTGATCCCGAGCGGCTGCCGGACGCCGTGGTGTGCTACCTCGACGCGACGGTGGCGCTGCCGCTTCTCGCGAGCTACGCCCTGGGCCGTCACGCCCCGCGCCCGCCCCGGCGGCTCTATGAGCGGCGCGAGGAGATGCTCGCGGAACTGCGGCAGGCCCACGCGGCCGCACAGGCCGCGAAGAGCCGCCCCGAACCGAAGTAAGGCTCTGTTCTTGAAGGCGTTGACAGTATCCGCTTGATATTCGCTTTTCGTTCGCCTACGCTTCCCGCATGGACTACTTGACCCGCCGCCAGCAGGAGACGCTTCGAGCGATCGAGCGCTTTCGGGCCCGCCGCGGATACGCCCCCAGCCTCGACGAGCTGCGGAAGATCCTCGGCCTTCGCTCCGTCGCCACGGTGCACAAACACGTCACGGCGCTCGAGGCGAAGGGACGGATCCGCCGCCTGCGGCGAAGGAGCCGCGCCCTGGAGCCCGTCGCCGCTTCCTCTCACGAGCCCCTCACGATTCTCGGACGCATCGCCGCCGGGCAGCCGCTCGAGGCCGTGCCCGCGCCGGAGTCGCTCGCGCTCCCCTGGCAGGGTCGCGAGGATGTCTTCGTCCTCGAGGTGCGCGGCGAGTCCATGATCGAGGAGCAGATCCGAAGCGGCGACTACATCATCGTCGGGCGCCGCGACACGGCGGAGGACGGCCAGGTCGTCGTGGCCCTCGTGGACGGGCAGGAGGCGACCCTCAAGCGTTTCCGCCGCGAGAAGGACGGGCGCGTGCGCCTCGAGCCTGCGAATTCCTCCATGGAGCCGATCATCCTGCCGGCCGAGCGGGTGCGCGTGCAGGGTGTCGTGCTCGGCGTCCTTCGCAAGTACCGATGAACCCCCGCGAGATCTTCCACGTGGATCTCGACGCGTTCTTCGCCTCCGTCGAGCAGATGCGAAACCCCACGCTCCGCGGCCGCCCCGTAATCGTGGGCGGCACCGCGGATCAGCGGGGCGTCGTCCACTCCGCCTCCTACGAGGCGCGCCGCCGCGGCGTTCACACCGGGATGCCGCTTCGCCGCGCCGCGCGGGTCTGCCCGCAGGCGGTGTTTCTCAAAGGCACGTACCTCTTCTACCGCGAGTTCTGGCGCGCCGCCCGCGAGGCGATGGACGCGTTCACGCCGGACATCGAGACGATCTCGCTGGACGAGGCCTACCTCGATATGACCGGGCTGACGTCGCGGCGCGGCGGCTCGCTC
>JAGVPR010000173.1 GCA_020052115.1 Candidatus Eiseniibacteriota bacterium | reverse complement strand
GGGCATCGCTCGGAAGCTCATGAGCCACGGCCGCCGCGCGCCGCGCGGCCCGGACGCTTCCCGAACGGCGCGATGGATCTGTCGGCGCAGGTCCTCCGGCATCTCATCGAGCCCGAGATCTTCAAGGGCCCGGGCGCCGGCGCGCGCGTTTTCGAACTGAGCGCGAGCCTCGGGATCATTCGCGAGCGCTGCCGCCAGACGAACCACCATCTCGGCATCGGCCGCGCCGTCGAGAACATCCACCATGAGCCGTTCGTACCCGGCGTTCTTCATGGCCTCGACCACCCTTGCTGCACGAGAATGCGACCCATTGCCTGCCTCGCAGAGAACAACCTGGATCGAACGAGCGGCTCCTGGATTTCCAGGAGCTCGGCGATCTCGCGGTACGTCAGCTGCGCCGTATATCGCAGGAGCAAGAGCTGTCTCTGCTCCTCCGGCAACTCCCGGAGCGCCTCGGCGACGGCATCCCGGCTCTCGCGAGCGCTGACCCTTGCTTCGGGCGAGGGGCTCGGATCCGCGAAATCGTGGCCGAGCGGCTCGGCCGGCCGGCGCGCGCGGAGGAAGTTGAGCGATTCGTTCAGAGCGATCCGGTAAAGCCAGCTGAAGAAGCGCCGCCTCGCGTCGAAACCCGCCAGCCCGCACCAGGCGCTGATGAAGGTCCTCTGGGCGACGTCCCGCGCATCCTCGCGGTTACCCGTCATCCGGAGCGCCAGGCTGTAAACGACCGAGCCGAAGGACAGAACAAGCTCGTTGAAAGCTCCCGTGTCGCCCGCCTGTGCTTTTCGTACCAGGGTCGCTTCATCCTTGCCGCCCATCAATACACGCCTCCCCGCGGGAAGTTGGTCGGGAAATCCCGCGTTGCAGCAGGGTCCGGGCTAGTCGATCCCCAGGAGTCCGGCGAGACCGGCATACGTGAAGATGTTGCGGATCCTCTGGTTCACGCCTTGGATGCGGAAGGTGCAGCCCCGGTCGAGGAGCCGCTTGTACGTTTCCATGATGGCCGCGATTCCGGCGCTGGAAATGTACTCGAGCCCCGAGCAGTCCGCGATGGTGGATTCCGAGATTCGCGAGAGATCCTCGCGGGCGCCCTCGGAAGCGGAGGCGTCCAGCCAGCCGGAGAGCTTCACGTTACCCGGGCCCAGCGTCTCCATGCGGAACATCACGACTCCAATCGTTTTGTGACCGTGATCGTGCTTGTCCGCCCGGTGTAGTCGTAGCGGAGGCTATCGGAGAGCCGGCGAACCAGATGGAGTCCGAGCCCGCCGGGGGTACGACGGTTCAATGGGCTTTGGAGGTCGGCGCCGGGTGCGGTTGTGACATTGAAGGGTCCCACGTCGAAGTCGCGCATGACGAGTGTCAGCAATGAGCCGTCCCAATCCAGGCCGATCGCGATGTCATGAGTGCCATCGCGTGCGTGCCTCACCATGTTCACGAACAACTCCTCCATGATGAGGTTGACGTCGAGCGTCTGCCCGGCCGGAAGCCCGTTCGACTCGAAGAACCCGCGCACGAACGCGAAAGCGTCGCCGAGCCTCTCGACCTTTCGAGGGAAGAGACGCTCGACCATGGTCGGTCACTTTCCTCAGGAGCGCCGGAGGAGTCGGCGCTCCATTCGATCCGAAGGGCGGTGTGCCGCATGGGACTTCCGGCGCGACGGGAGGAACGCCGGGTCGCGCTCCCCTTTCGCAGTGCGCAGGAGTGTAGCACCGGAGCGGGCGTCGTCAAGCCTGGCCTTCACCGCGGCACGTGCAGGATTTCCTTGGCGAGCACGATATCGGGAGTGTCCCACCCCTTCCAGTCCATGAGAGCGATGTACGCGCGGCGAAACAGCAGCGTGACTGTCACCTGAGCGTCGCCCGCGGCCGGCTGCCGAAAAGTGTAGGACGTGGTGTCGCTGGCCAGGGCGGCAAGGCGATTGTCGCTGACCACCCGCACGCTGTTCCAGTACGCGCCGGTGGGCGAAATGCCGGTCCAGCTCTCCTCGAGGATCTTCGCGTACGCCTGGCCGGGCAGTCCCGCCACGTACCCGCGCGAAGCATCGCCCACCCCCGCCCACAGGGGCAGCTTGGAACCGCCCACCTGATCGAGCGCGGCTCCCGTACGATCCTTCGCCTCCACGACCAAGAGCAGGTGCCGCAGTGGAGAATCCGTCGGATAGTGATGACCCGCCTTCTCGTTCTTCACCGTCACCATGACCTCTACATGATCGCGCTCTTTGCTCGCCGACGCGCGCAGCGAGATGGCGTCGCGCAAGAATTCGTCGTCAGACGCGCCAAGGTCGCTGTGCGCGTGGATGGCCGCCGGCTCCCGTTCGAGACCGCCGTTTCCGGGTGCGAGGTTGGTGAGCGCCTTCCCTTCGAGGATGCTGGGTGACGGCATGTGGCACTGCTGGCAGGTCTTGCCGGTCAGAGGATCGCTGTATGGACTCGCCGACCACTCTCCGAAGGAGTTGTAGACCGGAACGCCCCAGAAACTAGCGAAGTGGCAGGGGGCGCAGAACCGGCTCTGCGACAGCAGCGGCAGGCAGGCGTCGCCTGATTCGGCGTTGGGGTCATCGAGTGTGCCGAAGAAGAGCTGCGGGCTGGCCGGGCCCTCGAGGAACGGGCGGCGGATATCCTGGGACAGCACGCCCGGCCGGTTCGGGTACGGCTCACCTGTCGCATGGTCAAGCAGCACCGTGGCGATCTTGTGGCAGTAGTCGCAGTGGATCCCGTTCACGTCCGCACCCGCCACCCGGTTTGGATCGGTGCCGTACGGAGCGTCCACGGCGGCCCCGGGGATGTGGCAGGAGGCGCAATTTCCGGCGATGTCCGGGAAGTCGAGCTTGAACCCGGGACCGAAATAGGGCAGGCGCGGATCCGGCAGTAGCGGGACCGAACCGTAGTCCTTGGCGAACCTCCGTCGCGTCGGCGGGCTGCGATTCCCCTCCACGTCGGTGCCGTTGTACATGCTGAGAAAGCGAGAGTTCTTCACCGACCGCGAGTGTGCTCCCTTGGCCCAAAGCGCGGCCACCGCGGGGTGGCAGGTGGAGCACGACTTGTCGCCGTACGGCGGGATCCATGCGTAAGCCGGGTTGTCGCTCGTCTGGTATCGCTCGAGGCGGATCAGGAGCGGTCCGGTAGTCGCAGCCACTTCCCGGATCAGGCTGCAGTAGTAGTCCTGCTTCCAGGCCGAGAGCGTCACCGTCTCGCCGCCGGCCAACCCCGGAAGGACGAACTTCCCCTCGGCGTTGGTCAGTGTCTCGTTGACGGTCGCCTGCACGCGGACGGTGGCGCCTTCCACCGGACCTTCCGCATCCACGACGATCCCGGTGACGCGGGAGCCTGCGGGCGGCAGGCCCTCAACCGAGGGGGAGCCAGCCCCCGTGGTCGCAATCGCCACGAGGATCACGATGATCGGCGTGCTCTTCACAAGTGCCCCGATCGCGCCCAGGCCCGGAAAGAGGAACGTGTCTAACGGGTCTTCACGACCTTGCCACGGAAGATCTCCCGCCCTGCTTCCAACCTGACGAAGTAGATCCCCGGCGCAACTCGTTTTCCCTTCGTGCTCCGGCCGTCCCACGTCACTTCGTGGCCGCCCTCCGAACGCGAGCCCTTGGCCAGGACGGTCACGAGCCTGCCCCGGACGTCGTAGACCCGCAAGTCCACCTTCATCTCCTGAGCGAGCGCGTAGCGGATCACCGTTCCTGAACCGAAGGGATTGGGGCCGCTGGGCAGGAGACCCGTGGGCGGCGCCTCCGGAGATGCCGGCGTGCCCAACCGAAATGTGCCGATGCTCGCGGCATACAGCACGGACCCGTCCGCGCTCAGCGCCAGGGACTTGGCCAGGAGTGTCTTTCCATCAAGGCCCTGCTTGAGTGGCAGGAACGACTGCCCGCCGTCCGTCGAATAGACGACCCCGGCAGCGGTGCCGACATAGACGACCGTCGGGTCCGCTTGGTCGAAGAGGATGGCGTCTATCGCGGCGCCGGCTTCAATTCCGGCGGCCACCTGCTCCCAGGTCGCGGCGGCATCGGTGCTGACAAACAGGCCCTGTGTGCCGCCGAGCAGGATGTGGCCGGCGTTCGACGGATTGACGGCGAGCGCCTTGATGGAGCCCGCCGGCCGCGGCAGGCCTTGGTTCTTGCTTGTCCACGACTCACCGCCGTCCGTGCTCTTGAGCACGCCGATGCCGAAGATCCGGCCGCCGGCATAGAGCGTTCCGGGATCATCCGGGCTCACAGCGATGACCCTGAATCCTCGGCGCGCGATCGCGGGGCTCGTGAGCGTCGTCCAGCTCTTGCCGCCGTCCGTGGATTTCGCGATGCCCAGTCCGCTGGGTCGCACGACGGTCGTATCCGCGGGGTCCATGGAGGTGTTGACGGTGCCTACGTACACCGTCTTCGGGTCGGAGGGTGCGAACGCGAAGTGGCTGTGCATGATTCCTGCGCACTGCTGCTCGGTCAGATCAGGCGGGATCTCGATCCTCCGGCGTTGGATCCACGTACTGCCGCCGTCCTCAGACTCGAAGATCCTGGCGAACGAGTCTACGAGAACGTGATCCGCGTCGGCCGGGTCCACCCCCATCGCCTCGCCGCCCGCGACCAGCTCGGGGACTGCCTTCGGAACCCAGACCGAGCCCCCGTTCCGCGACTCCCAGGGCGCCATGCGCGTCACCGTCCATACGTGCGCGTCGTCGGCCGGGTCCACGAAGATCCGCGGCGGATCAGCCCCCGTGTAACCTTGGGAGGCGATCTTCCACGTCCTGCCCCCGTCCACGGTGAGGAAGTTGCCGCCGACGTAATTGTTGATGAAGACGCGGTCGCAGTTCTCGGGGTCCGTCTGCATGTCGACCGGCACGCCGGGGGCAAGGCCGGGCGGTCCCCAGGTTTGGCGGACATCGTCGCTGTGGCGCGTCCAGGTACGGCCGCCGTCTGCGCTGCGGAATACGGCCCGCTCGCTGGCGGCGTAAGCGATGGACGGATCCTGCTGGCAGTACTCAACCGATGTGATGTGCTCGCCGGCAATCACCTCTTGCCAGCTGTCGCCGCCGTCGGTCGTCAGGTAAGCCCCGCCGTTGGGCACCTCCACGCCCCCGACAGTCCTCCATGGCTGAGTCATGATGCTGCCGGCGCCGGCCAGGAGGGTCTGCGAATCGCCGGGCTTCATGAACAGGCTGCCGACGTACAGGTGATCCAGGCCTCGCTCCTTGCCAAGCACCGTCCAGCTCGTGCCGCCGTCGGTGCTCCGGAGGATACCCAGTCCACCCATGTTCTCGGGCGTGGGGTCGGCGGGAAGGTTCATCGGCTCACGATCGAAGAACCCTGTGGATACGTAGATGCGGTTCGGATCATCGGGCGCGATCCAGATGTAGCGAGCCAGCGCGTCTCCTTTCCAGATCACATTCCAGCTCATGCCGCCGTCGCCGGTGCGATACACGCGGCCGCCTTTTCCCCGCGTCCCTGGAGGCTTCTCCCCCTCCTGAATGAATACGTCGGCAACGAGCTCGCTGGCCACATAGACGGTGTCGGACGACGCCGGGTGGATTGTGAATCCACGGAAACTCTGACCGCTCTGTGGTGTGATGCCGTCTTCCCTCGCCACCCACGTCACACCGCG
>JAGVPR010000012.1 GCA_020052115.1 Candidatus Eiseniibacteriota bacterium | reverse complement strand
CGGCGGCTCCGGGCCGCGCGCGATCGGCCCGAAACGGCGCTCCGCGGCATCGAGCGCACCGGCTTCTTCGATGTCGCCGACGATCACGAGCGTCGCGTTGTTCGGGACGTAGTGGGTCCGGTAGAAGCCGAACAGATCGTCGCGCGTCATTGACTGAAGATCGGCGCGCTGCCCGATGGTCGGCCAGCGGTACGGGTGCGTGCGGAACGCGGACGCCGTGACCTCCTTGTCCAGAATCTCCGTCGGGTCGTTCTCGGCTCCCTGCAACTCCGACAGGATTACCGTGCGCTCCGACCGCACCTCCTCGGGGTCATAGAGACAGCGGTCCATCCGTTCCGACTCGATGCGCAGCGCGACGTCCAGCGCATCGCTCGCAAGCGTCTCGAAGTAAGTGGTCACGTCGAGCCATGTGTAGCCGTTCCAGTATCCTCCCTGCTCCTCGACGAGGCCCTTCATCTCCTGCATCGTGATCCCTTCGGTCCCCTTGAAGTTCATGTGTTCCACCCAGTGGGCCGCCCCGGAGAGGCCCGGCCGCTCGCCGGCCGAACCGACCCGGTACCAGCACCAGACGGACACGATGGGGACCGTGGAAACCCGTTTCAGGAGGATCCGCAGGCCGTTTCCCAGTTCGTGCTCACGCACGCCCTCTAGCAACGGACGGCGCTGCGCTCCTGCGGCCTGGGAACCGAGAGACCGGATCATGGCGGATCAGCGCACCACGGCCTTGGCCGAGCCGACGTTGAGCGACTCGTCCACGACCTTCACGACGACCGCATGCTCTCCGGAGGAGAGGGAATCGGTAACCGTATCGAATGCCTCTTCGCGCGAATCGAAGATCCGATCGCCGGGCGAGAATTCGACCCACCGGCCGCCGTCCACGGAGTATTCGAGCCTGAGGATCCGGCTGGCCCCGTCACGCGCGACGCCGGTCACGCGCAGCCGGCCGCCCTCCGCGGGCCGAGCCTCGAGTGGGCCGATGCTCGGCGGCGTGTTGTCTATGTCGAAGAGGCGGCTGGTGCGCTCGCCCTCCAGCGAGATGTCCTTGGGATTGCTGCGCTCGTCGCTCGAGACGATCTTCAGCTCGTAGCGCCCATCGGGGAACGACGTCGCGTCCCAGGTGTAGATTCGATCCGTGAGATCCTTCGCCAGATCCTTCCAGCGGCGTTCGCCTTCCCCGCGGTAGTAGATTCGGAAGACGAGGTTGTCGCCGTTGGGATCGCTCGCCTCCCATCGGGCCGTGCGCAGTCCGCGAACCCACGAGAGCTGGTCGTCCGTCGCCTTCTGCTCCTGCGGCTCGCTCACCGAGTACTGGATCTCGATTCCCCCCGGCAACACCTGCGTGACCGACTGAGACCGCCCCTCGAAGCCGCTCACGAAGAACTCGCCAGGCTTCCCGCCCACCTCGACGGAGCTGACACGGGGAGCTAGGTTCTGCTCGAGATAGGCAACCTGCACCGACATCGCTTCGGGCGAGCGTTCGCCGTTCTCGCTGACGAGCCGGAGCTTCCACTGGAGAAAGCGCGCGGCCGGAGCCCGCACGAGCGCCGCGCGCTCGGCCGGCGCTTCGTCGCTCCACTCGCTCCATGTCTCATCCGGCTCATGCGTGTTGCCGCTGCGCGTGCTCACCAGCAGGCGCGTCCCCTCGGGCACCTGGGCTTCGACCTCGACAGTCCCCCACTGCGCGACCGAATGCGCGTCGTGGACCGGAGAGACGAGCGTTCCCTCACGCCTGCGGCTCTCCGTGAGAACTTGCACCCGGCCCGGGTTGCCCGTGCCGATGTAGATCCTCCCGTCCTGTTCCGCGAGGGCGAGCACCTGGCTTTCCTCGACCTCGATCACGTGCTCCGCTTCGCCGCCCGGCGAAATCCGGTAAAGACCCCCGTTCTCCCCTGTCGAAACGAGGATGCGTCCGTCAGGTTCCATCCGCAGCGTGTAGATGAAATCCTCGGGGCATTTCCAGATCATCGAGACCCCCCCGTCGGGATCCACCGCATAGAGCGCGCTGCCCTCGCCCTGCAATTCGGGCGGCCTCGATTCGTCCTGCCCGCTCAGGCGGATCTCGCCGATCGCAACCTCGCCTTCCCGCGGCTTCCCCTTCTGCTCCTTCTTCTCCTGCGGAGAGCGGGCGCTGGATCCGTTGGCGGCGAAGTAGATCCGTCCGTCCTCGGCCACCGCCACGGCGCGCACTTCGTCCTGGTCGGTGTCGTAGAGCACACGGCCCTTCCCGTCGCCCGTGATTTCATAGAGAAGGCCGCGCCCGCCTGTTCCGGCGACCAGCTTGCCGTCGCGGCCCCAGGCCAGCGCGAGCACATGACCGTCATTAGGATCGAAGAAACGCTCGGCGTTGTTGCCGGGCTTGATGCGGTACACGCAACCGCCATTACCCGTCCCTGCGAAGATCGTGCCGTCGTCAGCAACCAGTATCGTCCAGACGAGCTGTTCCGGCGTGTCCGCCAAGGTCGTCTCCCGCCCCTGTGGAGAGCGCGAGTAGATCGTGGCGTCGGGTGCGGTGCCCGCGTAGAGCGTCCCGTCCTTGCCCGCGGCGAGGCTCGTGACCTCGAGCGCGATCGTGTCCCAGATCATCTCCGCCTTGCCGCCCGCGTCCACGCGATAGACCTTGCCGTCATCCCCCGTGCCGGCGTAGATCGCCCCTCGCCACGAGAAGAGCGACCATACGTAGAGATCCCCTTCGTCGAGGACGCTTCGAGCCTCGGGCCCGAGAGCCACACGCCCGTCGCTGTGGATCGCCACGCCGTCGCGGTCGCCGGACCGGAACTGCCATGGACTCTGCACGCGCCAGTACGACGTAGCGACCGCCTCCGCGCGTTGCGAGATCCCCGCTATGGCGAGCGCTGCGGCGACGAGCGCCGCTGCGACGCGTGGGAGACGACTTCGCCGGGATCTCCGATTCATGCTCATGGCGTCTTCCCCTCCAACGGCCGTTCGATCGTCACCTTCATCGTCTCGCATCCGGTCATCACCATCCCTGTCTCGATCTCCCCTCGCCCCAGCTCGCTCGCTTCCGTCGGAGTGACGCCCCCGCTCCGGCGCCGGCTCCCGAACACGGCCGCCGTAGACGGCGGCAGCGGCCCCACCTCCCGCCCGAGCAAAACCACACCGCGTTCCTCGGTGGACCAGAGGCGCACGTAGAGACGATCCTTCGACGGGAGATCCTCCATCACGCGCAGCAGCTCCTCCAGGGAATTCGGCAGGAAGCGCCCCGGCGCCCGCTGCACCTCCTGCTCGAGCAGCGAAGCGCCGTCGCACACCTGGATCAAGACGAACTCGCCGGGCGCATCCTCCGGGACACGAAGCTCGAAGCCCTTCCACACCGGCGCCTCGCGATACGGCCGCACCAAGACGCGCCCCCTCACCATCTCGCCGGCCGGCACCGCGTCACGCTCGAGGACGACGCGCTCCAAGCGCGCCGCGCGAAGGCGAGAGTCCAGCGAGACCTCGACATCCACGCTTGCGATCGAGGCGCGCTCGAACACGTTCTCGAGGATCCACTTCACGCTGCCCCCCGCCACGTCGCCCACCGTGCCCGCGGAGAAAGTTTCCGCCTCGACATCACGATGCGAGAAGGAGCGCCCATCCGCCAGCGTGATCTTCGTCGTCAGCTCGACGGTCGAGGTGCCGGCTCCCTGCTCCCGGGTGAGAATCGAGTTGAGCAGCACCCACCGCACGACAGACGGCGTGAGATCGCGATGGCGGACCACTCGGTAGTGAAACTGCACGGGCTCGGCGCCCACGGAGCGCAACACCAGGCTCAGCGGAAGCATGTCCACCGATGCCCCCAACCGCCCGCCGATTCCGGTCGAGCGGTCCTGCTCGATCACGCCCAGATCCCCCTCGGTCGCCGAGCCGAACTTCATTGACACGTTCTGGCTCGGAAGCAGTGCCGCGATCGTCGCCCCGCCGAGCGGAAGCGCCACATCGCCGGCATGGAAGAGCGGATGACCGAAGGCCAGCACGCGATCTCCGTGGCGATAGGTCAGCGTTCCGATGGCCGCGATGTTCGCGTCCCCTTCGACCAGCCGCACGCTCACCGCCGAGCCGGGAACGAGATCGGAGGCGCGCACTTCGGTGCCGGCGACCCCTCCTTGCGCCACCATGAGCCCCTCGCCGGCGAAGAACCTTCGCATCTCGTCCACGACGGGCCCGCAGAACCCGGAGACCATGAGCGGCATCTGCACCGGGTGCAGCTCCGCCGCCCGGGACTCGAACGCGAACGCGAGCGCCTCGGCGCTCTCCGGGGGCGACGCGGGCGAGACCCCCTCACCCTGCAACGAGGAGAGCGCGCCCTGCCGCTCGTCCGCCGGTCCGACGGGAGATTCTCGATCGAGGGTCTCCAGCATGTCCCCGATGGGGGTGACGCCGGCGATCGCCTCCTTCGCGAACGAATACGCGTACGCCAGAGCCCCCGCGAGGCGCCCTTCGAGATAGATTGGGCTCCCGCTCATGCCGGCGATGATCCCGGTTTGCTCCAGCGGCCCGCCGCTCGCGCGCACGAGGATCAGGTCACGCCCCGGCTGATAGCGATGCAGGATGCCCAGCACCTCGACCTGGAACTCCTCGACCCGGCTTCCTGCGAACACGGTGCGGCCCGTGCCCTTCATTCCGGTTCGGATTTCGGAGACGGGCATGAAGTCCGGCGAGGATGGCGGCGGGAATCCGGAGGCGCGCGCCACGCCGGGCGCCAACGATGCCGCGCAGGCTGCGAGAGAGATCAAGTACAGCAAGGGTCTCACGACGGTCCGCCTTTCGGGGCTCTGTCGGCTCCAGCGGCCCTGAAGCGCAAAAGAAGAGGGCCTGCCGGCCCTGTCGCACGCCCGGATCCTCGACCCGGACGTATCATCCCGACGCTAACACACCGCCGATGGTCGGTCAACCTACGCCCATCCCTTGACTTCGGGCATCCGGACACCTATCGTGAGCTGCGTTTGTCATGGCGCATCCGGCCTCGGCTGCGGCATCTTGCCGCGCCGTCTGCCATGTCCCGGACCAGGCGAGATCCCATGAAGATCAGCGGATTCACGATGGCGCGAAACGCCGTCTCCCTCGATTACCCGATCGTCGAGTCCATCCGCTCGCTGTTGCCGCTTTGCGACGAGATCGTCGTCGCCGTCGGCCGTTCCGAGGACGACACCCTCGCCCGGGTGCGCGCGATCGCCGACCCCAGGATCCGCGCCATCGAGACGGTATGGGATCCGGCGCACTTTGTTCACGGCGCGGTCAACGCCGTCCAGACGAACATCGCCCTCGAGGCGTGCAGCGGCGATTGGTGCGTCTACCTGCAGGCCGACGAGGTCCTCCACGAAGACGACCTGCCGAAGCTCCGGCGGATGATGGAGGAGTGCGCAGACGACCCGCGGGTCGAAGGACTTCTCTTCGACTACCTGCACTTCTGGGGCAGCTACGACACGTACCAGACCGCCCATCACTGGTACCGGCACGAGGTGCGGGCCGTGCGCAATGGGATCGGGATCCGCTCGTGGAAGAGCGCTCAGGGGTTTCGCCGGGACGGACTCAAGCTCCGCGTGCGGCGCTCGGGGGCGCGCGTCTTCCACTACGGTTGGGTGCGCCACCCCCGACTGATGAAGCGCAAGCAGATGGCTCTCGACTCCGTCCACCACGACGCGGATTGGGTGAGGCGGCGGCACCCCGAGCCCGAGATCGTCTTCGATTATGGCGATCTGCGGAAGCTCGCGCGCTTTCGCGAGACCCATCCCGCGGTCATGCGCGAACGGATCGACCGCAAGGCGTGGAACGCGCCGCTCGAAGGCGAGGGCCGCATGCGCCACAAGCACGAAAGGCTCTCGGTCCGCCTCCTCTCGTGCATCGAAAACCGCATTCTGCACACGCGGATCGGCGAGTACCGGAACTACATCCTCATCGAATAGCTGCGGGAGTGCGCATGGGCGCGATCGTCGCCGTGATCATCGGGACTCGGCCGGAGGCCATCAAGCTCGCGCCGGTCGTCGCCGAGCTGCGCGCAAAGCGTCCGGCCCTCCGGCCTCTCGTGATAGCCACGGCGCAGCATCGCGAACTCCTCGACCAGGTGCTCCGCGTCTTCTCGATCCGACCGGAACTCGATCTCGGGCTCATGCGCCCCGATCAACCGCTCGCTTCGCTCACGGCCGCGGCCGTCGAGAGGCTCGCGGCCGTTTTCGACGAGCGCAGACCCGACTTCGTCCTCGTTCAAGGCGACACGACCACGAGCTTCGCCGGGGCTCTGGCCGCCTTCTACCACCGAATCCCCGTGGGCCATGTCGAGGCGGGCCTGAGAACGGAAGACCGCTATCGCCCCTTCCCCGAGGAGATCAACCGCCGCATGACGGCCACTCTCGCCGAGATGCACTTCTGCCCGACTGAACTGGCGGCCCGGCGGCTTCGCCGTGAGGGAATCGCGCGACAGCAGATCTTCGTCACGGGCAACACCGTCGTGGACGCGCTGCGCGCCACGCTCAAGCGCCCCTTTCGCCCGCCGGCGGCTCTTCGCCCGCTCTACAGCGGCCGCGCTCCCCTTCTCCTCGTCACCGCCCATCGCCGCGAGAGTCACGGAGAGCCGCTCGAGGGGATCTGCGAAGCGCTTCGTCGCCTCGCGCGCCGCCACCCGAAGCTCATGATTGTCTTCCCGGTGCACCCCAGCCCGAAGGTGCGCGGGCCGGTGGCTCGTTTGCTTGCGGGGGAAGATCGCATTCACCTCACCGACCCGCTCGACTACGCGGCGTTCGCCCGGCTCATGCGCCGCGCCCGGATCCTCCTGACCGATTCGGGCGGTATCCAGGAAGAGGGACCGAGCCTGGGGATCCCGGTGCTCGTGATGCGCGACGTGACGGAGCGGCCGGAAGCGGTGGCCGCGGGAGCCGCGCGACTGGTAGGGACGAACGCGGATCGGATCGTGCGGGAGACGTCGCGGCTGCTCGATGACCCCCGGGCCCACGCGCGCATGAGTCGGGCAGGCGACCTCTACGGCGACGGAAAGGCCGCAAAGAGAATCGCGGCCGTGGTGGCCGCGTTTCTCTCGCCGCGGGGCCTCTCGGGGCTCCGCATGTCACCCTTCCGCTCTCCGATCAGAAGAGGTAGAAGCGGAAGGTAACCTTCCCGTCCAGACCCGAAAAATCCGCGTCCAGCGTTTTCGGACCGCCGAACGACTCAAGGTAGCCGAGAGTGAAGTGCTCCAAGTCCTGGTCCTGCGCGTCGGTGATGTGCTTCTCCTTGCCGCCCTTCCACTTGAGGTCCGTCGCCTTCGCGTACCGATAGCCGACCTCGCCGAGGAACGTCACCCGCGGGGTGAGCAAGAACTCGAACCCGCCGCGAACGTGAACACCGGCCCCGCTCCCCTTGAAGATCAACTCCTCGGTGCGGTCGAATGCCTCTTCTCCGGGACGATCGCGCTCCGCATGGTAGGTCACTTCCACGCTCGAGAGTGAAGTGAACCCGGCGCCCGCGAAGAAATCGAGGTTCTCATGGAGTTGCGCGCCCCACGGCATGTACCAGTAGGCGGTCACCTCCACCGGGACGGCGCTCACGTTCGCCTCGTAGATGTAGTTGTACGCGATGCGGCGCTTGAAAAGGACGCTCTGCGCCCCGGCGCCCACTACGAGCCAAGGACTCAGACGCGCCCTCAGCTCCGCGGCGAACTCGAAGCCGCCCGTGAGATCCTTCAGTCCCTCCCGGCCGCTCATGCTGCCGGAGCCGATGCTGGCGTTGCCGAGGGAGATGAGGTGATTCACATCGTCCATCTGCGCAGTGGTGACGCCGAATGAAAGGCCCAAGCTCACGCTTCCGTCAGGCTCCTCGGCGAAGGCAGGAACCGTCAGGACCAAGACCACCGCCGCCGCTGCCAGCGCACCCAGATACCGACCCGAGGACATCGTCTGCTTCCCTCCCATCACGGCGCGGCACAACATCGAGCAGAAAACCCCGCCGGCCGGCTCCGCTTCCCGCGAGAACCCCATCGCCCAACCAACCCCGGCCGGAACGCAACGCAATCTATCACAGAGGAATCGAAGCGTCAACGCCGGCCGGCGGGGCGCCGGTCCGCGGCGAACGCCGCCTCATTTTCTAGGCGGACCCGGTCGCTCGACCCGCCTCGCGGCCTCACGCCGGGCATCGAGGAGGCGCTGGTACTCCAACGGGTGCTCGTGCTTCAGCTCGTCTCTCCCGATGCGCCCCGTGAGCCAGATCCGGCTCATCGGGAAAACACTCGGGTTCAGGTGCACGTTGTACATGTGCCAGACGATGATCGCAAGGAAGGCGAGCAGGGCCTCGAACGAGTGAACGACAAGGAAGACGTCGAGCACGAACTTCGGCAGCACATTCAGGCTCACCGTGAAGAACCAGAGCGCGAGCCCCGTGATGATCATCACGCTGTTGCCCCAGAACACGGCGAGATACTCGAACTTCTCGATGAAATTGTACCGCTCGTAAAGCGGCCGCTCCTTGAACCGCAGCGCCGGATGCCGGTCCAGGAACGCCTTCAACACACCCCGCCGGTAGAGTCCCTCCATGATTCCGACGTTGTGAAGGAGCGTCCCGAACGCGTCGGTGACATCCTTCGCCTTCGGCATCAGAGCGAGGAACATCTGGCGCCCGCGCCGCGTCGTGAGGACATAGACCAGGTGGTATACCGACACCAGGATGAGCCCGACGCCGAAGATGCGATGAAGCCACGACCGCAACCAGAACTGACCGCCCATGAAACCGATCGTGCGGAGCACGGGCCAGTCGTAGAAGACAAGAGGCAGCCCGGTGACGACGAGGCTCACGAAGCAGATCACGAGCACGGCGTGCTGCAAGCGCTCACGGCGGTTCATCCGGACGAAACTCTCCGTGGGCGACACGAGGCGATCTTCCTCTGCCGAACTTGACTGCCCCGCGTGCCCTCCCCCGGGACCGCGCCGGCGCCAGAAACGCCCCCATAGATCGGCGACGATGAACAGCACGAATCCCCCGAGGACGACCACCATGAGCGCCACGTAGGCCGCCTGTACGGCGAAAGCCGCGGGATTGTCGGCCTTCCCCAGCAGATGCACCTTCCCGCGGGCGAAATTCGCCGTCGCGCCGCGGTGGCATTCGCCGCACGTCTCCGCCAGCTTCTCCGGTGCCACCCGCGAATGCGGATCGCTCGAAGGGAGGATGTCGTGCCAGCCGTGGCAGCTGGCGCAGTTCGCGACGCGCTCTTCACCGAAGCGGGAGGCGACGCCGTGGTAGGACCCCCGATAGGACACCAGGCGGTCCGCGCTGATACCGTAGGTGCGGGCCACATCCTCGTCGTCGTGGCAGCGCGCGCACATCTCGGCGATGTGCGTCGGGAAGACACTCGATTCCTCCGCGGCCGGCGGCCGAATGTCGTGCTCCCGGTGGCAATCCGTGCATACCGGCGCGATGCTGTCGCCGGCTGCAACGGCATGGCCGTGGACGCTCGTCTCATAGGTCGCGAGGACGCCCGTGTGGCACTTGCCGCACGTCTGGGGGATCTGGTTTCGGTGCATCGCCGACCGAGCATCGCTGCCGCGGTGGACTTCGTGCGAGCCGTGGCAGCTCTGGCAAGTCGCAGAGACCGACAACCCTCCCGTGATGGCCTGCCCGTGCACGCTCTCGCGGTATTGGCGCACGAAAGTCGCGATCGAATCTGGAGTCACGGCCTCCCGCCCCAGGACCGCGTGGCAGCCGGCGCAGGTGTCCGCCACGCGCAGTGGCGAGATGGGCGAGGCCGGATGCCCGGACTTCCGGACGTCATGCACCCCGTGGCAGGTCGCGCAGCGAGGTCCTCGCG
>JAGVPR010000183.1 GCA_020052115.1 Candidatus Eiseniibacteriota bacterium | reverse complement strand
GCGGCTGAAGGCGCCGATGATCAGCTGGCCGCCGTCATCGCGCAGTCGGTGCAGAAAGTGCTCGGCGGCGGGTGACCGTCCGCTCGATGAGGTCGTGACTTCATGCCCCGAAACGTCGAGATCAAGGCCCGCGCGAGCGATCTCGAGGCGATCGCGCGGCGGACCGAGGCGCTCGCGGGCGCGCCCCCTGGGGTCCTCGATCAGGAGGACACGTTCTTCCCGGTCGAGCGCGGGCGGTTGAAGCTCCGGCGGATTGATGCCCACCGCGGCGAACTCATCTTCTACGAGCGGCCCGATGCCGCAGGTCCGAAGACCTCCGACTACGATGTCGCGCCGGTCTCGGAGCCGGATCGTCTGACGGCCGTTCTCGCCGCGGCTCTCGGCGTGGCGGGTGTGGTGCGAAAGAGGCGGCGCGTGTACATCGTCGGGCAGACGCGCGTGCACCTCGACGAAGTCGAAGGCCTCGGCGCGTTCATGGAGCTCGAAGTGGTGCTGCGCGCGGACCAGTCAGCCGCGGAAGGCGCGCGCATCGCGCGCGATCTCATGTCGAAACTCGGCGTGGGCGAGGACGACCTCGTCGCCGGGGCGTATGTGGACCTGGTGGTAGAGTAATTGTTTCGTCTCTTCTCAAGCGGCCCTTCGTGCCGAAGCGAGCGCAAGGAGGTGGATCGTGAGACTTGCAGCCGCCATTCTCGTCGCCGCTGCCTTCTGCCCTGTCGCGTCCAACGCCGAATATGTACCCACCGGCGCGCAGAGCCTCCTGATCGATCCGTCCATTCGCGCCTCCGGGATGGGACGGGCGTCGACCGCCGTGTTCTGGGGAGACGACCCGAACTACTGGGCCAACCCTGCTCTGCTGGGCTATCACCACGGGATCCGGTACGAGTGGGGAAAGACGCAGCTCGTCCCCGGCCTGGCGGACGATGTCTTCTTCGAGAGCGAGCGCTGGACCATCGGCGCATTCGGCGTAGGAGTGTCGATGGCCGGGAAATCGGAGGGGATGCCGGGCGAGCTGCGGCTCGACTATGGCGTGTCGGAAGGTGTGGACGAACAGGGGAATCCAACAGGCACGTTTTCTTCCTGGGAGGAAATCCGTTCGCAAGCCATCGGAGTCAACCTCGTGGAGGCTGCCGAGAACCTACTCCGGCTTGCGCGTTTGGATCCGCCTGCGGTGAGCCGCTTCGGCGACCTGTCACTGGGCTGGGCGGAGAAGACGACTGAGGTCTTCCTGGCTCCTGCTTCGGTCATCCTCGATGGCCACGACTTCGCTGGGAAGGTCACCACACGGGATCATGGTCTCGTCCTGCGCCTCACGCCGTACAACTCCCTGGACTACGAGGGCTTCCTTCCGTCCGTGGACCGCGCGATCGAGCGCCTCGTCAGGGGAGTGCGCCTCGATATGAGCTACGGCGACGGTGTGCAGAATAGCCCCGATACGGAGATCCACTATCCGCCCCACGCGCAGTCAAACCCGGTCGCGCGAGAAGAGCGCGAGGGCTGGGCGGTGCGGTTGGCCGTGGGGCTCCCGGCACCCCTGGATGAAGCACTTGATGGGCATCGTCTCGACTGGCTGCGAAGGGCGATCACACCTTTGATGTCATTCGGATACACCGCGGAGCGTCTCACCGAGAGCGCCCCCCGCAATAACCATGGCGGACGGTATCGGTCCAAGGCCGACTTCGACGGCTGGGAGCTGATGCTCGGCAACGTCTGGACGATCCGGCGCGGTCATGTGGACGACCCCGAAGGGACCGTGATTGGAAACACCGAAGGATGGGGTCTCGGTCTGCGCTTCAGCGACGTCGCGGGCTTTCGCTACGACCGTGCCAACATCCCGCAGTCCATCCACCTGAAGCACGATGTCACGCGCGAGGGCTTCGAGGCGTGGTTCGACGCGGTCGCGCTGTGGCGTGCGGCGAAGCGGATGTGAGGGCCGGGTAGCGCGCTACTCGGTCCTCAAGGCATCCACCGGGTCCATCCGCGCGGCCCGGACCGCCGGGAGAATGCCCGACGCCAGTCCGACGACGAGGGCCATCACCAGGGCGGACGCCACGATGTAAGGCGGCGTCGAGGTCGCGAGCCCGGGCAGCACTCGCGCGAGAACGGCCGAGCCGGCCATCCCCAGAACGAGGCCGGCGAGTCCACCGAGCAGTGCTGTCGCACCCGCTTCGGCCAGGTACCACACGAGGATCTGGCGGCGCCGCGCGCCGACCGCCATCGCGAGCCCGATCTCGTGCGTCCTCTCGCGCACGACGATCCACATGATGGTGAGTATCCCGATCGCCCCGACGACGAGGCTGATCGCGGCGATCCCCGCCACCACCCCCGTGATGATCCGGATCACCCGCCCCACGACGCCCAGCATGTCGGCCTGCGTGCTGATGGTGAAGTCCTCGTAACCGTCGTGCCGGTCAATGAGGGCGCGGCGAACACGGGACGCCGCGGAGTCCACGTCCGCGGGGGAGGTCGCGAGCACGTCCACCTCGTCGAGTTCCTGGCGGTTGAACAGGCTCATCGCGCTCGCAACCGGGATGTAGGCCGCATCGTCGAGATCGAAACCGAGCAGCGTTCCCTTCGCCTCCATCACCCCGATCACGCGAAACCGTGATTCGCCGATGCGCACGAGCTTCCCCAGCGC
The DNA here is from genome assembly GCA_020052115.1 of Candidatus Eiseniibacteriota bacterium. Classification (GTDB taxonomy): domain Bacteria; phylum Eisenbacteria; class RBG-16-71-46; order JAGVPR01; family JAGVPR01; genus JAGVPR01. The sequence continues at coordinate 534 of JAGVPR010000183.1, read as the reverse complement.
ACTCTCGGAACCGAAGATCTCTCGCTTCGTCTTCGGGCCCAGAACGGCAACGCCCACGCTCCGGTCCCACTCGATCGCCGGCAGGAACTCGCCGGCCGCGACGTGCATCTTCCAGATCGCGGTTCCCTGGCTGGTGCCTCCGTAGACGTACACGCGGCGGGTGTGCCCGCCATGTCTAATGGGAGCGGCACCGTAGGTGATCGGCATCACGGCGGTCACGCCGGGGATGCGCGCGAGCGCGCGGGCGTCGTCGAGCGTGAGCGGGCGCGCGGTGCCGCCGAAGTAGCCGGGTAGGCCGGATGTTTCGACCTTGCCTGGGCTGACCGCGATGATCGTCGTGCCGAACTGGCTGAACTGGTCGAGAATGTAGAGTCGCGTCCCTTCGCCGATCGAGGAGAGGAGCACGACCGCGCCCACGCCGATGACCACCGCGAGCCCCGTGAGCGCGTAGCGCAGCCGGTGCGCCGCAAAGGCCTCCAGGATGAGGCGCGCGAGGTCACGCGGCGACATCTTCGCTCCGTGCCGCCGGCCCCC
>JAGVPR010000129.1 GCA_020052115.1 Candidatus Eiseniibacteriota bacterium | reverse complement strand
GGACCGGCCGTGCGGATCCTCGATGCGGACGGGCAGGTCGTTCTGGCCCTGGACGGCGCGCCGCCCGCAGAAGCGGGACCGGCAATCCGCCGCGCGGTCTTGCGCCTTTGTGGATGCGGAGCGAATCCGGGGTCCTCACCGAGGGCTCCGTGATACCCTGGTCCCTCGCGGAGGGACGATGGACGAAGTCGTCGAACAGGCGGTCGGCGAAACCTCGACGCGGTCGCGATCGGCGCGCACGGCGCTCCTCGTCACCGCTCTCGCGTGGATCACCGCGGCCCTCGTCGGCGGCTGGGCGATTGCGACGATGGAGCCCTTCCTTGCGGTCGCGGTGCCCGGATTGGAGCCGCAGCACCATTCCGGCGCTGCACGCGTTCTGCTGGATCCGTGGCAGCAATGGGACGGCCAGTGGTATCTCCGGATCGCTCGGAACGGATACGCTGACGATGGAAGCGCCGCCTTCTTTCCGTTCTATCCGGCGCTCATTCGCATCGCCTCCCCTCTCACCGGCGGCGATGCGCTCTTGGCCGCCCTGCTCCTCTCGTGGATCGCTTTCGCGGGCGCCATGCTTGTGCTCTCGGCAATGCTCTTGCGAGACCTTGGAGAAGAGACCGCGACAACCGCCCTCTTGCTCATCGTCACGTTTCCGACGGCCTTCTTCTTCCACGCCGCATACACCGAATCGCTCTTCCTGCTCCTCGCAGCGGGGACATTCCTGGCCGCGCGCCGGCGGCGGTGGATCGTCTCGGGCCTGCTCGCGCTCGGCGCTTGTCTGACGCGCTCGGCAGGGTTCGCGCTCGTTCCAGCACTGCTCGTGGAAGCCTGGACGCAGTCACGCGGCGCTGGGGAGAAGGTTCGCTGGAGGGATCTTTCGACCAGGACCGGGGTCTCCGCGCTTCTGCGCACACCCGGCCGGTCGCTTGCCGCCGCGGCGATCCCCCTGCTCGCACTTCCCGCGCTTCTTCTTCTCTTCGATCGAACCCTCGGCGATCCGTGGGCCTTCAGCGCCGCGCAGCGCCTCTGGGAAAGGCACACGACCGCACCGTGGACGGCGCTCATTGACGGCGTGCGCGTCATAGTCCCGGGAGGGCCGAAGCTTCTCGACCCTCTACCGGGGGGAACCGCTCGGCTCTCGCACTACGGGGGCGGCTTCCTCGAGAGCAATGTCTATAACCTCATCGCCGCGCTCGGCGGGATCGCCCTCGCCGTGCTCGCAGTGCGCCGCCTGCCTCCATCCTACGCGGCGTTTGCCGTCGTGGGTGTGCTGCTGCCGCTCTTGAGCCCGTCGCGCGTGCTCCCGCTCTACTCGATGCCCCGCTTCCTACTCGTGCTCTTCCCGCTCTTCGTCGCGCTCGCCATCCCGCTCCAGAAACGGCCGCTTCTGCGGGCGGCGGTATTGTCGTTCTCGGCCTCTCTCCAGGGACTTCTGGCGGTGCGTTTCGCGCTCTGGTACTGGGTCGCATGACGCGCCGGCCGCTCCCGATCCCGCTCGTCCTCCTGCTCTTCACCTTTTCGGGAGCGAGCGCTCTCGTCTACGAGATCGTCTGGAGTCGCCGCCTCACCTTCGTCTTCGGCGCCATGTCGCACGCCGTCGCGACCGTGCTCGCGGCTTACATGGGCGGGCTGGCGCTGGGAAGCTACTTGTTGGGACGACGGATGGCGCGCGGCGGCGACCCGCTTCGCATCTACGGCATCCTCGAAGCGGGGATCGGGCTGTGGGCGCTGGTGCTGCCGGCGCTTCTCGGCGCGCTCGAAGCCGCCTATCGCGTCGCGTACCGGCAGTTGGACTTCGGCCCGACCGCCTTCGTCGCCCTGAGGCTGGTTCTCTCCTTCGCGGTGCTCATCGTGCCGACGACGCTCATGGGAGGCACGTTGCCGGTGCTCTCGGCGCTGGCCTCCCCGGCGCGGGCATCGCGATGGACGGGGCTTCTCTATTCCCTCAACACGCTCGGGGCCGTGGCCGGCGCGGCGGGCGCGGGTTTCGTGCTGCTCCCGGCCCTCGGGATGAGGGCCACGGTCTTTCTCGCGGTTCTGGTGAACGCCCTGGTGGCGGCGGCGGCTCTATGGGCCGCCAGAGCACGAAGGACGGCCGCCTCTCCGATGGTGAGCGTGGAGAAGCCGAAGGGTGCGCCCGCGAGCGGAACGCCGCAGCGCGTGGTGCGCACGCGCGCGCCTTCACAGCGCGCCGCTGCGATGTTCGCCTACGCCCTCTCCGGCGCCGCGGCTCTGTCGTACGAGGTGCTCTGGACGCGAGTGCTGGCCGGGAGCCTCGGCACCACGACGTATGCCTTCACCACGATGCTCGCGACGTTTCTTCTGGGACTCGGCATCGGGAGCTACTGGGCTTCACGGCGCGCGCCGTGGTGGCCTGACCCTGTGCGCGCCCTCGGTCTCATCCAGTTGGGGGCGGGGCTCTCGGCCCTCCTCAGCACGCCGCTCTTGGACCGTCTTCCGGCGGCATTCCTGACATTGGCGCAGACATGGGGCCTCTCATTCGGATCGCTCACGCTGGTCCGTTTCTGCCTCGCGTCGCTCACGATGCTCCCGACGACGCTCTTCCTGGGCGCGGTGTTCCCGGCCGTCGTGCGCCTGGGGGGAGTGGACGAAGAAGCCAGAGAGAGAACGAGCCGCGCCGTGGGGATGCTCTACGCCGCGAACACCGTAGGCGCGATCGCCGGCTCGGTGCTCACGGCGTTCGTGCTCGCTCCGGCGTTCGGACGGCAGAACACGCTGGCGGGCGCGGCGTTCCTGAACGCGGCCGTCGGCGCATCCCTTCTCATCGGGCTTCGGCCTCCCGGCCGCACGGCGCGGACGAACCGCCTCCTCGGGCTCGCCGGAGCGGCGGCCGCTCTGCTCCTCGTGCTGCCGGCCCGCTCGCCATGGAACCTCCGCGCGATGAACGCCGGGAGCTACGTCTACGCGCGGACGATGGGTGGACCCGAGGGGATCGAGAGGCTTCTCGATCAGACCGAGATGATCTTCATCCGCGAGGACGCCGAGGCGACGGTCTCGGTCTGGCGCTCGATGCAACGGGGCCGGAAGGTCGTTTCACTCCGCATCAACGGGAAAGTGGACGCTTCAACCGGCGGCGACATGATCACGCAAGAACTTTCGGGGCATTTGCCGATGCTGTTGCACCCGGCGCCGCGCCGCGCGCTGGTGATCGGCGTGGCCTCGGGGATCACGCTGGGGGCGGTGGCGCGATACCCGCTCGAGACGATAGACTGCGCCGAGATCTCCCCGGCCGTCGTCGAGGCCTCGGGCTACTTCGGCGAACAGAACCACGACGCCCTGTCGGCCCCGAGCGTGCGGCTCCACGTCACGGACGGGCGGAACTTCCTCCTCCTCACCGACGAATCGTATGACGTCATCACGTCGGAGCCCTCGAACCCCTGGGTCGCCGGCATCACGAACCTCTTCACACGCGAGTTCTTTCTGCTGGCCCGATCGCGCCTCGAGCCTGGAGGGCTCTTCTGCCAGTGGATCAACCTCTACGACCTCTCGCCGGACGACCTGCGCATGGTGCTGCGAACCTTCCACGACGTCTTCCCGACCTCGAGCGCCTGGCTCCTCGGCACGAGCGACCTGCTAATGCTGGGAGGAGATGAAGCGGTGACGCTGGACCTCGGGAGGATCCGCGAACGGGTGAGCCGCCGCGAGGTCGCCGAGGATCTCGCCGGCGTCGGCGTGCGCGGGCCGTGGTCCTTGCTCTCACTCTACGTGGCCGACGGAGACGGCCTGGGCGAAGCGGCCGGCGAAGGAAAGCGGGTGACAGACGACAACCTCGCTCTGGAGTTCTCCGCGCCGCGCAGTCAGGGTTCAGCCTCGGCCTACAAGGAACTCCTTCGCTTCACCATCGCGACACGAAGGTCCCCCTGGCCGCATCTTCGCGGGTGGGATGCGATGGGCGTCTCGGCGGTCGAGGCGCGGGCTTTGACGGATCGTATATTCCAGACCCGCCAGACAGGCCTCGATCTTCTGGCGAGCGGGACCGAAGACGCGTCCTTGCGATCCGCGCGACTGCGAGAGGCGTTCCAGCGGTTCCCCGACGACCCGATGGTGAATCAGCTCCTGGCCGAGACCGAGGCCGTGCTCGCCCTCGACGCCTCGCAAGAGGCCTCGGAGGTTCTCGCAAGCGCCGCCCCTTCGCAGAATCTCGATCCTGCGCGTGAGGCGAGCCTCGATCGGCTTCTGGAGAGAGGGATCGAGCACTTCCGCTGGGCACTTCGAGCCGATCCGGCGAACCCCGGGCTGCACCATTCCATCGGCGTGGATCTGGGGCGTCTAGGCAATCATGACAACGCGGTCGCGGAGCTGGAGGAGGCGGTGGGTCTGGATCCGACGTACTTCGCGGCGCGGGCCGACCTCGGCGTTGCGTACGCGAACCTCGATCGGAAAGCGGAGGCGGCCGCTCAGTGGAACGCAGCCTTGAAACTGCAACCGGGCGATCCCCGCGTCACGCGGCTGCTCGAGCAGCTCCGACCGTCCTTGCCCTGACCTCAGTCGAGCGCGGGGATTCGTCCCGTTCCCGGCTTCGCGACGCCCACCTGCGGGCCGGTATGCGCGCCGGCGTAGGCCCGGTAGAGCATGAGCGTCCGCACCAGCGTCCGGAAGGTGCGCCCGCAGCCCGGGCAGACCGCAAGGTGGATCTGGAGTTGCTGACGCGCGGGACCGATCAGATCACCGTCCAGGTAGTCCGAGAGCGTCATCACGGTCCTGCGGCAGTAGCTTGGTATCATGCTGTACCTTTCCAACCAGGACGCGTATCGGGCGGAAAGCCACGCGGCGGACCCCACCGCTCATGCCCCCTGCCCAAAGTTTGAGACAAGCCACTTCCGAAAACGATTCGGACCGCCGAGAGAATGATGGGTCGCGAGCCGTGCGCCCCGCCTTGGGGGACCCCGGCAAGGACCGACCCCCCTCGGGAGGCGGCCGGAAAGCGGAGGAAACAGATGAAACGGAACAACTCACCGCAATCTTCCGGGTGCCTCCGGATTGGCCGGCGCCGTGCGCTCCGGCGGGTCTCCGCTGCACCGTCGCTCAGGGCCGCGCTGGCGGCCGCGCTCGTTCTGGCCGGATGGCTTGCCGCCTCAACGTCCGTGGCGCGCACTTGGTACGTGGACGACCGCGTGGACGGCCGCCCCGGCTCGGGCAGCGCGTCCGACCCGTTCAGCGATCTCCAACATGCCATTGACGCCGCATCACACGGCGATCGCCTCCAGATTCTCGCCGGACGCTACGAGGCCGTGCCGTCCCCTCTCGTCGAGGATCTTTGCGGTAATTGCGCGGAACACCGCACACCCGTGCGGCTCACTGCGGGCTTCCGCATCAAGGGCAAGGGGCTCGCACTGGCCGGAGCGGGTCCGGAAGAGACGTTTCTCGTGACGCATGCGGGATACGGCGTCCTCTTCGAGGACGGGACCGGCTCCTCGCTGACAGGGGTCACCGTCACCGGCGGCGCGCGCGATCCCGACGGCAACGCGACGGATGCGGCGGTCGTCGTGCGACGCGCCGAATTGGAGATCCGAGGCTGTCACATCGTGGACAACGACGCGCGGGCGGACAGCGTCGTCGTCGGCATCGGCGGCATCATGGGTCGCGAGGGCGCGGAGATCGTCGTTCGCGAGTGCCTGCTCCGGCGCAATGGATGGGACGGCATCGCGCTCTACCGCGGCGCCACCGCTCTCATCGCCGACAATGTCATCCGTGATGGGCGCGGCGCCGGAGTGGGAATCACTTGGGACGCCACGGCGACGGTCCTTCGCAACGACATCTCCGGCTACTGGAAGGGCATCGGGACTTTCGGCGCCTCCAGGGCCTTCGTGCGGAACAACGTCGTCCACGACAACCTCGGCTGGGGCCTGATCGCGACGGGCGACTCGTACCTCGACGCGGCGAACAACGTCATCCACCACAACGGCAACTGCGGTATCGCGCTCTGGAGCCCGGCGGCCCGCGGCCGCTTCGTCAACAACGTCATCGCGGCCAACGGCTGGCGCGAGGAGTGGGTCTGTCCGCGTGTCGGAGCCTGGGCGGACTCGGGCGTCACGGGCGAGGGTTTCCCGGTTACGCACAATCTCTTCTGGGCGAACGAGGAGGGCTCGGTGCGCGACCTCCCGCCGATCGCAGGGCGCGATGGGAACATCGAGAGCGATCCAGGGTTTCTCGAGGATGGATCGTACTTGCCCGGCGCCGGCTCACCGCTCGTTGACGCCGGCGATCCTTCGATCCACGACACCGACGGCAGTCGTAGCGACATCGGAATCGGCGGAGGTCCGTCAGCGATGCGCCTGCCCGAGCGCGATGCGTCCGAGGAATCCGAGTAGCGGCGATTCTTGACCCCCGCGGCGCCCCCGCGTAGGCTCGAATCATGAATCGCGCGCAGATGGTCGCTCCGCCTCTTGCGGTGGCCGGACTCGTCGCCGCCGCCCTCATCGTCGTCGGGATCGCAGGAAGAACCCGCGCTCCCGCTCCCGCGCGCGCGCCTGAAGGCCCCATTGCCTCCGTCGTCGGACGCCCCGCTCCGGAATGGGGCGAGCGTCCCTGGCTTCACTCCGCGCCGCTCGATTGGGCCGCACTGCGGGGCCGCGTCGTCCTCGTGCGCTTCTGGACGGACGGCTGCCCGTTCTGCGCCGCGACGGCTCCCGCGCTGGAGGATCTCCATCGCCGTTACGGATCGCGTGGTCTGATGGTCATCGGCGTCTACCATCCGAAGCCGCCGGGTCCGGTCGCCATCGCCGACGTCGAGAGAAGCGCCGGCGCTCTGGGCATGACCTTCCCGCTCACCGTGGATGCCGACTGGTCGCTGCTCGAGCGCTACTGGCTCGATCACGGCGACAACGGCTGGACCTCGGTGAGTTTCCTCACCGACCGTGAGGGGATCGTCCGTCACGTCCATCCCGGCGGCGAGTACCACGCCGGCGGCGGCCCCGAGCACTCCGCCTGCCGCGAGGAATTCGCGGAGATGGAGCGGCGGATCGAAGCGCTGCTCTTTGCCCCCGGCGGATCCTGACCCGAAGGGAGATCCAATGGCCGCGCCCGCCCCGGCCCCGAACCGCCTGGCGAACGAGTCGAGCCCCTATCTGCTGCAGCACGCCCACAACCCGGTGGATTGGTATCCGTGGGGCCCCGACGCCCTCGAGAAAGCCCGGCGAGAGGACCGGCCGATCTTCCTCTCGATCGGATACGCCGCGTGCCATTGGTGTCACGTCATGGAGCTCGAGTCGTTCGAGGATCAGGAGACCGCGCGGTATCTCAACGAGAACTTCGTGTGCATCAAAGTGGACCGCGAAGAACGGCCGGATCTCGACGAGATCTACATGACGGCGACACAGCTCCTGACCGGAAGCGGCGGCTGGCCCATGAGCGTCTTCCTGGAGCCGAGTCTCAAGCCTTTCTTCGCAGGGACCTACTTTCCCCCCGAAGACCGATGGGGACAGCCGGCGTTTCGCAGCGTGCTGCGCGCCGTGGCAGAGGCGTACCGGACGCGGCGCGCCGATATCGAGCAGAGCGCCGAGGAGATCGCGGGAGCGGTGCGTCGGGCGACAACG
>JAGVPR010000328.1 GCA_020052115.1 Candidatus Eiseniibacteriota bacterium | reverse complement strand
GGGCATCGGGAGGGGGCGTGGGGCGAAGCCGCGCGCGCGGCGGAGGATTTGCAGGGAGCCGGCATCCACGCGCGCGACCGAGTCGTCCACCGGGCGGACGATGGGGCGGTCGTGCGTCAAGAAGACGTCGGCAATGTCGCGGAGGCGCTGGAGCGCCTCCGGTGTCGAGAGGCACATCGGCTCCTCGGAGTGGTTTCCGCTCGTGCAAACCAGGGGGCGGCCGCACGCCTCGATCAAGAGATGGTGGAGCGGAGTGGCCGGGAGCATCACGCCGAGCCTCGGGTTCCCCGGCGCTACGCCGGGGGCGATCGCCGCAGGCGCCGCCGTCTCCCGCGCGGCCACGAGGGGAGTGGTCGCCGCCGCGGCGCGCACGGCGCGGCGGCGGATCAAGAGGATCGGGGCGGCCTGCGAGGCGAGGGCCTCTGCCTCGTCATCGGAAAGCTCGCAGTGCGCGCGGATCTCCTCCACAGAGGCCATCATCAACGCGAACGGCTTCTCTTCGCGCCGTTTTCGCAAGCGAAGCCTCGCCACGGCCGGCTCGCTCGTGGCATCCACGAGAAGCTGAAAGCCTCCCAGGCCCTTGAGGGCGAGGATCCGGCCTTCGAGGAGCGCGCCGGCAGCCTGGCGGAGGGCGTCGTCATCGCGGGCGAGCCACTCCGTGCCGGCGGCGACGAGTTCCAGTCGAGGACCGCAGACGGAGCACGCGATCGGCTCGGCGTGAAAGCGGCGGTTCGCGGGATCGCGGTACTCGCGTTCGCAATCGGGGCACATGGGAAAGAGGCGCATGGACGTCCGCTCGCGATCGTATGGCGTGCGCTCGACGATCGAAAAGCGAGGCCCGCAGTGCGTGCAGTTCGTAAACGGGTAGCGGTGCCGCCGGTCGTTCGGATCATGCACTTCTCGAAGGCACGCCGCGCAGACGGCGAGATCCGCGGGGAGCGCCGGGCGCGGCTGAAGGCCGGAGGCGCTTTCCTCGATGAGGAAGCCCTTGTGCTCGCCCGGCTCGATCTCGCGCTCCTCGATCGCCTCGATCAGGGCCTGGGCCGGCCGCTGCTCGACGAGGAAGCGGGCGAAGAGATCGAGCAGGGCCGGTTCGCCCTGGACCTCGATCTCGACCGCGCCGTTCAGGTTCCGCACGCTGCCGGAGAGCCCCAGCTCGGTGGCGATCCGGTAGACGAACGGCCGGAACCCGACCCCCTGGACGACGCCTCGGACGCTGAGTTGGCGGCCGCGTATCATCGCAGTCCACCCCTCGTCCACCTCGCGGCGAGCCCTGGTCCCATGCTTGAATTCTGCTTGCCGCGCGCGATGGTGTCAACGCGGGGTGTTTTCCGTATGATGGGCCCCTGGGAGAGCACAATGGACCCTAAGACGCGACAGCACTACGAACTGGAGAAGAGGCTCGCACAGCGCATCCTGGATTGCGCGCCCGAGGCGCGGCCGGCGGTCTACCTCGACGCGTACGACACGCTCTTTCGCGAAATCTCCTGGCATCCCTCGCTCCGCCTCACCGAGGCCGAGAAGGACCGGCTCGTCGAGCAGAAGCTCCGCCTCTTCGCGCCGATGGTCGGAGCCGGGCGGGACGTGCTCGAGATCGGGTGCGGGCGCGGGGACATGATCGGGCGGCTTGCGGCGCGAAACCGGCGCTGCGTGGGCGTGGACGTCTCGAAGGTCGCACTCGCGCAGCGGCGCACGGAGGCTCCGAATCTCACCCTCCTGGTGATGGAAGCCTGCCACCTCGAGTTTCCGGATGCTTCGTTCGACGTCGTGCTCAGCTCCCAGGTCGTGGAGCATCTGCACCCGGACGACGTCACGCTGCACCTCCGAGAGGTTCATCGGGTGCTGCGCCCGCGCGGCCGGTACATCTTCGACACTCCGAACCGGCTCGTGGGGCCGCACGACGTCTCCAAGTTCTTCGACGAGACCGCCACGGGGTTCCATCTCAAGGAGTGGTCCTACGGGGATCTGCTGCCCGTCCTGAAGAGCCTCGGCTTCGGGCGCGTCCGGAGCCAGTTCCTCCCGGAGGCGGTCTACTCGCGGGGTTCGCTGCTGTTTCGGATCGGCTTCCTGCCGGCGGCGGCGAAGGCGTTTCTGGAGCGCGCGGTGGCGGCCGGCCGCACGCGCCCGGAGCGGCTCCGCCGAGCGCGGTGGGCGCGGATCGCCGGCGTCAACCTGAGCGCGGAGAAGCTTCATTGATCGGCACGCCGGGAGTGCGCGGCGTGTGAGGAGGGCCCGAGGAAAGGCGGCTTGAAAGTGCCGCGGCAAAGAGCGAACATGGCCGTGGCGACGTTGGGGGTGACCGGTCACGCGGGCCGGTCTGAGATCATACCCTTCGAACCTGAACTGGGTCATACCAGCGTAGGGAAACGAGGCGAACATGAAGGCGACACGCTGTCGGCCGCTCTTCCGGTGTGGGGGAGCGGCTTCTCATTTCCCGTGGGCGCGCCGAACGACCCGCATCACCGCCGCACTCGTTTTTCCGGTCGTCCTTTTCCTCGCATCGGAGCAAGGGTTCGCCGCCCAGGGCGCGGGTGATGCGCGGGCTTTGGCGCCGCCTGCGGACAGGAACGACGCGGTCGAGGGCACGGTTCTCGACGAGGCGACCGGACTCCCTCTCGCGGACTGCAACGTGATCGTGGAGGGGTCCACTCTCGGCACGACGACCGATTCGCGCGGCGCCTTCACCTTGCGGCTCCCGGGGACTTCTCGCGCTGTTCTCGTCGTGAGCCGCGTGGGCTACGAAGCGCAGAGGCGTCACCTCGATCTGAACCGGCCGGCGGGCCCGCTCCTGGTGAATCTCCGGTCCCTGGTGCTTCCTTCGCGCGGCGTCACGGTGACGGCCACCCGCGCCAGGGAGCGTGAGGCCCCGGTGGCGTTCGCGAACTTGACAGGCGAGGACCTCGAGGCCCGCTACTTCGCCGAAGACATGCCGGTGCTCCTCGGCGAACTTCCCTCGACGACCTTTTACTCCGACAGCGGCAACGGCATCGGATACACCTACCTCTCGATCCGCGGCTTCGATCAGCGGCGCATCTCGGTGCTCATCAACGGCGTGCCCCAGAACGATCCCGAAGATCACAACGTCTACTGGGTTGACTTCCCGGACATGGTCGAGAGCGTCCAGGACATCCAGGTCCAGCGCGGTTCCGGGATGGCCTTCTACGGCCCGCCGGCGATCGGCGGCTCGGTCAACATCCTGACGGAGGCTCCGCCGGCGACGCGCGGAGCCTCTGTCACCGTCGGAGCCGGCGCGTACGGCACACGGCGGTATTCGGTCAAGCTGGCGAGCGGGCTGGTTGCGTCGCGTTACCTCTTCGAGGCGCGAGGGTCCCGAATCGAAAGCGACGGCTACCGGGAGCGCTCCTGGGTGGATTTCAAGAGCTACTTCCTCTCCGCCTCGCGCGTCGGGGATCGCTCGATCACGAGGATCAACGTCTACGCGGCACCGATAGAGGACCACCTGGCGTACTACGGCATCGCCAAGGGGAAGACGGAAAGCCGTTCGGCGCGACGCGAGAACCCGATCGCGCGCCCCGACGAGATCGAGAACTTCAATCAACCGCACTTCGAGGTTCTCCACGAGCTTCGCCCCAGTCCAAACCTCAAGATCACGAACACGATCTTCGGCGTGCGCGGCTATGGGTTCTTCGACTACGACGGTGCGTGGGCGCCGATGTCCTACTACCGGCTGACTTCGTCGTACGGGTTCGACCTGGCGGATTCGCTCGGGGACTCCACCTATGTCCAGAGCCTCCTCATCCGGGCCAACGTGGACAATCGCCAGGCCGGCTGGCTCCCGCAGCTCACCTGGACCGGGCGACGCGTGGAACTGACCGCCGGCGGGGAGTTCCGGGCGCACCGCTCCGTGCACTGGGGGCGCGTCCAGAAGGGTGACGCGGGGATGCCGGCCGCCGTCTCGGGTGGATACGAAGGCCTCGACTACATCGGCCACAGGCGCTACTACGAGTTCCGGGGAGCGAAGGACGTCCTCTCGCCGTACGTGCACGCCGTGCTGCGGCCTGATCCGCGGGTGAACGCCGTCTTCGATCTTCAATACGCGCACCTCCGCTACCGGCTCTACGACGAGGAGTTCCTCGGTTCGGACTTCGAGGTGCCCTACGACTTCTGGAACCCGCGCGCCGGGGTCAACGTGAATCTCACCGGCCGCTGGAACGCCTTCGCCGGTTACGCGCGGACCTCGAGGGAGCCCCGTCTGAAGAACCTCTACGACGCCGCCGAGGCCTCCACGCCCGCGAGCTGGGCGATGATCGTTCCGCAGTTCGAGGTGGACGCGGAGGGTCGCTTCGACTTCAGACGCCCGTTCGTGAAGCCCGAGCGGCTCGACGACTACGAGGCGGGGATCGGCTACCGCGTCGGGGCGCGAAGCGTGGTGGTGAACCTCTACCGGATGGACTTCCGCGACGAGATCATCAACCAGGGGCGCGTGGACCGCTTCGGACAGCCGGTGACCGGCAATGCCGAGCGGACGCGGCACGAAGGCGTGGAGGTCGCCTTGGCGGGGCCGCTTGGGGGGGGCTTCGGCCTGTCGGCCAATCTCATGGTGAGCCGCAACGATCTGGTGGACTACGTGGTCTACGAGGTGGACGGCACGGCAGCGGTGCCTGTCGTCCTGGACGGCAATCCGATCGCGGGCTTCCCGGGCACGCTCGGGAACCTCCGAGTCTCGTACGCGCACGGGGGAGCGGGGCTCTGGGCGGCGGCGCAGCACGTGGGGAAGCAGTACACGGACAACTTCCGGAATGAGGCGAACACGGTGGATGCACACACCGTTTTCCACGCCGGCGCGACCTACGAGTTCACGGGGCGCCTCCCGTTGTCCGGCCTCGCCTTTCAGATTCAGGTGCGAAACGTCCTGGACACGCTGTACAACGCGTACGGCGAGGGCGAGGCGTTCTTCCCGGCGGCCGGGCGGCAGTTCTTCGTCGGCCTTCGCTACACGCTCTGAGCGATGGGGATGCCTTTCGCCCCCGTGGACACGGCCCTCATCGTCGTGTACCTGGCATTCCTGGTCGTGATGTCCTTCGTTCGACGCCGTGGGCGAAGCGGTCCTGAGGAATTCCTGCTGGCGGGCCGCCGGATCACCTTGGTCCCTTTCGTCGCTTCGCTCGCGGCTTCCTGGTACGGCGGGATCCTCGGCGTGGGGGAGTACTCGTTCCGGTACGGCCTCTCGAACTGGATCGTATTCGGGGTGCCGTACTACATCGGGGCCGTTCTCTTCGCGCTGCTCTTGGCGCGGCGGGCGCACCGGAGCCGGCTCGTCTCGATCCCTGATTCCCTGGAGCGAGCCTACGGTCGCGGAGCGGCGGTGGCGGGGGCCGGGCTGCTCCTCGTCCTCACGGCGCCGGCCGCCTACGTGCTCATGCTGGGCGTCCTCGCCAATCTCGCCTTGGGGTGGCCGCTCTGGCTGGGCGTGACCGCGGGAACGCTCTTCTCAACGGTCTACCTTTTCCGCGGCGGCCTGCGGGCGGATGTGGTGACCGACATGGTGCAGTTCGCCTTGATGTTCGCCGGTTTCATGGTTCTGGATGCCGTGCTCTTCGCGAAGCACGGAGGCCTGGGCTTCTGGAAGGAGCACGTTCCACCATCTCATCTCACCTGGAACGGAGGGCAGGCGGGGGGCGCGGTTCTCGTGTGGTACTTCCTGGCGCTTTCGACGCTCGTGGAGCCGTCGTTCTTTCAGCGGTGCTTCGCGGCCCGGAGCGAGGCGACTGCCCGGCGGGGGATTCTCCTGGCGGTCCCGTTCTGGTTTCTCTTCGATGCGCTGACGACATCCGCGGGGCTGTATGCGCGCTCACTCCTTCCGAACCTCTCGGATCCGGTCGCGTCCTATCCGGCGCTCGGGGCCTCGGTGCTTCCCGCCGGTGCCCGGGGTCTGTTCTTCCTCGGGCTCCTGGCGACCATCATGAGCACCGTGGACACTTACGCTTTCCTGGCGGCGCAGACGGCGGGGCGGGATCTCTTCTGGCGATTGCGCCGGGAGCGCAACGACGAGCGTGTGAAATTCTATACCAGGGTAGGGCTCGTGCTGACCGCCGTCATCTCGATCGGGGTGGCCCTGTTCTTCCGCTCGGTGATCGGGATCTGGCACGACCTTGGGTCTATCGGCACCCCGGCCCTGGTGATCCCCGTGGCCACGAGCTTCTCGGAGAAGCACCGCCTCCGCCGACCGTGGGCTCTTGCCGCGATGGGGGCGGGGGGAGGGCTCTCGTTGCTGTGGCTCGTGACCGGTCACATCCCGGCGTTCCGCGGGAGCCATCCCTACCTCTTCGGGATCGAGCCGATCTACCCGGGGCTGGGCGCCTCTGCGCTCTGCTACCTGCTGGGGCGAGCGCGGCGCCGGGACAGGACGGCGGGGAGTTCGAGCGGAGTACTCGCCGCGAGCGAGGATTGAACGGGGATCTCAGCCGTGAGTTCGTGACGACCGGACGGGGCCGGTCAGCGTCGCGATCTTCGCTCGAGCAGCGACTCGAACCAACGGGCGTGGCGCTCTTCGGCCCGGGCCATCGCGCGGTAGGCGTTCGCCGCCCGCGGGAAGTTCCAGTCGAACTGGTCGGCGACGGCCGTGTACGAACGGGCCGAATCCGTCTTGGAGCGCGCATTCACCGTGGCCAGCGTGCGAAGCCCCAAGCAGCCGAGGACCCAGCCCGCCGCGCGAAGAGCCCAGCGCGCCGGACCGCTCGCGGCAGCCGCACGGGAGCCACTCGTCGAGATTCCGCGCCGCTCGACCGTCGGGAGGAGTCGAAGGAGCTCGCGCGCAAGAAGAGAGAGCTGTTCGAGTCGCTCCTTCTCCTCGGCAATCATGCCCGCGACCGATAGGCGGAGATTCTTCGAACGAAGCGCCGCCATCTGGCCGGTGTACAGCTCGACGGCGCGGCTCTCCGCGGCGAGGTCGGAATAGATCCGGTGAAGCGCCTCATGAATCCGCTCAGGGTGCTGTCCTTCGCTGTCCGAGAACACGTTGCCTCCAGGTGAGGCGAGCGCCGGAGCGCTTTCCGGCGTCATGACTTGTGCGGGGGGATGCGATCGGGATTGCTCCCAAACACATCTTACCAAATGGTCTCTCCAGGGTCAACGAAAAGGCCCGATTCGCCGCGTTTTTGTGTGTTCCCGAAAGGGACATTCACTCAGCGGCTCGTTCTGCGGGCCGCGGGCGAGACTCCCTCTCGCGCGCGAACGCCCGAGGCGAAGATGGAGCCGCTCTGCCGGCGCTCTTTCGCGGAGTGTCTGATGTGAAACTCTCGGAGCGCGCCGCTCCGCCGCGTCCGCTGCTCCGCGAACCTCCAGAGGGTCCCCGGGCGCACTGTTTGCACGAGTCTCGCTTGACCAATGAAGCGCAACGCTGCTAGGGTCCGGATTGCTCTCGGCCCCGCCCCCCGCGCCGAGAAGGAGTGCGTCGCTGTACTGCGACTCCACGACGTCCTAGAGCGTTCCAACGCTGAACGCCTGCGACACGGACCGTGCGCAAGGCAACGGAGGACCCGCCCATGAAGCGCAGGACTTTGCTCATCGCATCACTTCTTTCGGTTTTCGCTGCTGTGCCGGCTCTCGCGGCCGAAGAAGCCGTCGAGCCCATCCAGTCGGGCGTGGAGGCTTCACCCACCTCGGCCCTTCAGCCGGCGCCGACGGCGCTGGACCTCCGAATCGCCGCGATCCGTGAGGGTGGAGTGGCCCGGGTTCAGGAACTGGCCTCTCGGCTTGCGGTGGTCGGCGCCGGCTCCGCCGAAGTGCTCGAAATCAACCGCGAGATCCGGCAGGCGAAGCTGAACACCGAGATCTCGGTCCTCGGCGCCATCCTGGCCGACGCGCGCGAGAACGGCGATGCGGCCCGCGCGACGGAGGCCGAGCTGGCAATCGACCGCCTCCTTCACCCCGAGAAGTACGCTGCCGCCCCGGTTCCTTCCGGACGGCCGGCCCCTCAGCAGAACTAACGACGACCGTCAGCCGGCGCCCTCTCTCGGGCCGGCCGGAAAGCCATAGATCAGGAGGTGCGTAGTGTCGTTCAAGCATCCGCTTCTTCTGGGAGCCCTGGCGGCGGCCGCGCTCTGGGCCGCGCCCGCTCCGGCAGCAATAGTTGAGTGGTCGCTGGACCGCATGGCGACGGAGTCCGAGGTCGTCGTGCGGGGCCATGTGGAGGGTCTCGACAGCCACTGGCTCGATGGGCCCTCGAGCATCATCGTCACGGACGTGAAGTTCGTCGTGGACGAGGTATGGAAGGGGAGCGGACGCCTGACGAAGGGCCTCCAGCTCGATCTCCGTGTCAATGGCGGCGGGGTCGGAGAGATGCGCATGGTGCAGGAGCACCAGCCGGTGTTCCTCCAGAAGGAGGACGCCGTGCTGTTCCTCTGGACCTCCGGCGAGGGCCGTCTCGGCGTCTACAACGACGAGCAAGGAAAGTACACCGTCATGGGCGACAAGGTCGTCGGATTCAAGCAGGAGCCGCTGGATCTGGGCTCGTTCAAGACCTCCATCGAACGCGCCATCCGTTCCACGCAGCGCTGACGCCACGGCTCCCGACCGAGACCTTGAAGGAGGATCGCCATGAACCGCCAGGCATGGAAGTGGGCGGCTTCAGCCGCCATTCTGATACTCGCGGCGCCGGCCGGCGCCGTTCCCGTGATCACCAACGTCCAGCCGTTCAAGGGAACGGCGAACACCGGCGCCACTGTGGACATCACCGGGACCGGCTTCGGGTCGCTTGCCGACATCGTCCAGTTCCCGGGCCCCGTGAATGTGAATCCCATCGCCCTGATCGCGGGCGGTGTGCGCGTGACGGCACCGGCCACGTGGAGCGGAAACGTGTACGTGTGGTCGGGCGGAAGCTGGAGCAACGGCTTCGCGCACGACATCTACTACAACTACTCGGGGCAGAGGTGGCCCGGCGGCGGGCTTCCGTTTACCTGGTTCCTCAACAACGGGGGCGCGCCGGGGAACACCTTCGACGCCACCCGTGACGCGCTCATCGCCGGCTACGGCGCGTGGGAGTGCGCCTCAGGGCTCACGACCAGCTACGGCGGGGGCACGGCCGTCGCAACGACCGCGAACGACGGCGTGAACTGCCGGTACTGGGCGAACAGCGGATGGAGCCCGGGCACCATCGCCGTCGCGACATGGTGGTACATCGGCGCCGACATCGTGCACGCCGACATCGCGTTCAACGCGCAGCACTACACCTGGAGTGCCGCCGGCGCCGCGGGCTCGATGGACGTGGGGCACATCGGCACCCATGAAGAGGGACACACGATCGGGCTCCTGGATATGTACGGCGCCAGCGACAGCGACAACACGATGTACGGGTACGGCGCCAACGGCGACACGCACAACCGGACGCTGGACATCGACGACCAGTACGGCGCGGAGTGGATGTACCCGCACTCTCGTGTCAACTTCACTGCCGGGACTCCCGCGGGGTGGTACTGGGCGCTCGTGCCGCGCAACACGGCCGACGCGACCGGGGCCTACGCGCCTCTTCCCGGCACGCTCACCGGCAACACCGCGAGCTACATCAACGCGGCGATGACGAACAACGGGAGCGACTGCGCCTCGCCTCACGGCGACAACTCGATCTACCTCGACGATTCCTATGCATGGGGCCTCTCGTGGGACGGAACCTGGGGAGCCGGGGCCACCTATGGGCTCTGGACGAACCTCGGCACCTACATCCGCGGCGGGCGGCACACCCTGCGCGAGGATATGGACGTTGCCAACCTGGCGCTTGAGTCCAACGAGAGTGACAACGTCTTCCGGGCTCAGTACGTCTGGTCGCCGTACGTGCTCGCGGACCACGTGCCCGTCTTCCGCTCGACGCCTCCGGCACCCGGATCGCTCACCTACCCGAACTGCGACGGCTTCGAATTCAACCTTGGCGGCACGTGGTGGGGTTGCGTCGGGATGATCCCGTACGATTCGAATGATGACTTCGACATGCGGATCCACAACGACGCGCCCTCCGCCTTGAACGGGTTCGACACTTTCGAGGCCTCGTCGGCATGGGGAAGCGGGGCCAGCGATTTCGTCCTCGTCAACGGAAACACCGGCGGCGGCACCGCCATCAGCCGCTGGACCGGCGTCAATCTCTGGGGCGGGACGAACAACGGCTTCTACGTGCAGTACAGCGCGAGCCTCGGCTCGTTCTTCACGCCGGCGACTGCGCTGGGCCCCTACACGCTCAACGCCTACGACATCGTCAACGTCCAGGAGTTCTATTTCGGCACCACGGGCTACTGGGACGTCCTTCTCGAGAACCTGAGCGGCACCGCCAACCTCGGGATCGCGCTCTACAGCAGTACGGGCATCCACTACAGCAAGAGCGATTACGTGGCCTTCGCGAACTCCTCCGGCGGCGGGAGCAACGAGATGCTCTCGTACAACATCCCGGCGACGGGCTGGTACGGCCTCGTGGTCTTCAAGACCGGCAGCGCCGACCTCGGCCTTGCGGACACGTACCAGCTGACCGTCCGGGTCTCTCCGCCGAATCTGAGGCCGGACTACGCCTTCGGGTGGGACTATCCGCTGGTGCCGCGCAACGACGCCACCGCTGTGGACGGAAACGTCCACCTGCCCGCGCAGCTCGACGGCAACGTGAACAACACGCACTTCAATCTCACGGGAATCAACGACGGATTCAACGCCGCTCCGCTCAACAACACGAACCTCTACGTGGACGGCGGCTGGGTGGGTTGGAGCAACTGGCCCGCGATCGGGGCCGGCGGACGCTATGTCCTACTGAACCTCGGCACGCTGGCCATTCGCGGCGGACGGCACACGCTGGGATGGCTGAACGATCAGGATGCCCAGGTGGTCGAGGGAAACGAGGGGGACAACTACTTCGAGCGGCAGTTCGTGTGGTCGCCCCTCGTGATCGCCGACGAGACGCCTGTCTCGCGGCCGGCACCCCCCGCTTGGGGGAGCGGTGCCTACCCGAACTCCGACGGCTACCAGTACGCGGGAGCCAGCGGCTATGCGTGGGCCGCGGCGATCTGTCCGGAAGGGGCGGGGGATGACTACGATCTCGCCGTCTATTCCGACTATTCCGGCCCCGAGTCAGGCTACAGCGTGTTCTTCAGCGGAAGCGGGCAGCTCGCCGGCCAGACGGACTACGCCGGCGGGCCGTACTGGACCGGGGGCACGAACTACTACCCGGCGATGATCCATTACAGCGGCGGCGCGTCGAATTGCGACGTGGACGCCGCCGACAGCGCGCCGGCGCACATCTCCGCAGTGCCGGCGGTCTGGGGCGGCGAGACGCTCGCGGCCGGGCGGCTGATCTCCGTATTCGAGATCTACGTGGAGAACGGCACCACGTACCAGGTGGACCTCACGAACGTCGCGGGTGGGGCGGATCTGGCCGTGGCGGCTCATGCGCCGTCGCTGACATCGTTCGCCTCGTACACGGCGGAGTACTTCCTGGATGCGGCGGCCGCCGGTGGAAACGAGAACGGGAGCTTCTCGCCCGCGGAGACCGGATGGTACATCTTCGTCGCCGTGAAGCACGGCTCCGCTGACGTGACGGCGGCCGCGGTCTACGACCTCTCGGTCACGGTCTCCACGACCGCCGCGGAGGGCGGTCTGCCGATTCCGGAGGCTCTGGCGCTGCGCCAGAACGAGCCGAACCCCTTCAATCCGCTCACGACGATCCGCTACGAGGTTCCGGCTGCCGGGGCCGACGTGAAGATCGAGGTGTTCGATCTGTCGGGCCACAGGGTCCGGACGCTCGTGAACGGTCACAGCCCTGCCGGGTTCCACTCCGTTGATTGGGACGGCCGCAGCGATGCGGGCGAGGCCCTGGGCAGCGGCGTGTACTTCTATCGTCTGAGGGCCGGGTCGGCCGTGAAGAACGAGAAGATGATGATGTTGAAGTGATCGGCGAGCCGCGGATCGCCGCGGCAAACCGGTAACAAGCGGACGCCGCGCTCGGTTTTCCACCGGGCGCGGCGTCTCACTGAGGGGTCAACAAAAAGAGGCGCTCCGTCGGTACGTAGTCCTGCATCGTGAGACCATTGGACGCGCCCATTGGCCTATCAGCCTAGCCTCAGGCTTGCCGGGCTACGATACAAACAGAGCGGCCTCAACCATTCGCGATCAAGTGTCGCGCCGCGCGTGACCCCGGTCAAGGTCCTTCTCGGAGAAACTCGGCCGGGCCGTCGAGGCGGCTTGCCCGCGTCCCCTCACGGGCATCGCGCTCTACTCTGCCTGCCGTTCGGTCCCCGGTCCGCTGTCGGCGGGCGCGGTCGAGTCGGGCGGCTCGCCCGGCAGCCGTGCCGTCCCCAGCTGGTTCATGATCGTATAGCTCGGCAGCAGATAATCCCAGGTCAGGACGGAGCCGCACTTCCGGCAGGTGAGGTCGCGAGTGTGGTGGTAGTTCGACGTGCCCTTCTTGATCTTCATGAAGAGGGCTCCCGCGTCCCAGTCTTGAGCGCCGCACTCCGCACAGCGCAAGCGAGCCAGCACCCAGTCCTCGTTCCGAACCTCCGCCTGGTGCCGCTTCCGGAGCGTTGTCCGGGCGTCCATGTACCGCCGCGTGATCTCCCCGACGTATCGCAGGAACGCGTCATCGGCGGCTGCTTCGTTCCGCCCTGAAGCACGGGCGGCCGCCAGCGCATCGCGGCCGAAGCGGATCGCCGCAAACGTGGAAAACGGCACGGGAATGCCCCCGACCCCGGGCGACTCCTCGATCCGGCGGTGGAAGAGGTTCAGCGCTCCGGTCGTGTCGGCGTAGGAGGCCGGACCGGCAGCGGCGGCATACGCCCGGCTGATGGCGAAGAAACCGCGCGCGAGCGAGTCGTCAACCGCGTCCGAGGCCGTGATGCCTTCGATCTGGTCTAGCGGGAAATAGCGGTCCATCCCCAGAGCGATCATGTCCCGCTCCGAGACCATGTAGAGAACCGCCTCCAGGGCTGCGGCGCGGTCCCCGCACTGGGGGAGGATCGTCCGGACGTAGGCGCCGAGCAGGTCGGTTTCGACCTGCACGATGTCGGAAGGCTTCAGGTCCTTGTAATCCCGAAACGCCTGTGCCGAGACCCCCGTGGCGACCATGACGACTGCGAGGACGACGAAAAGAGAGGCCAGCGCAATCCGGGGATGGACGGGGGATGACCGCTGGAGCACCGAAGACCTCCGGCCGAAGATTCGTGAGTGTGGAGCGGCGATTCGATGCCGTCCCGGGTCGACAAGACGCTAGCAGACGCCTACCGGAGTGTCAAACCGGAGCGGCCGGTGCGCGGTTCCCGCAGGCCGCGGGATTGACAGCAAATAGGCGCGCAGATAGACTTGCAGACACGGTTCGCCGGTCGTGAGGAGTCAGTGACCTCCCACCGCACCATCTAAGAGGTACCGCTGCGCCACTGCTACAGGACTCGTGGTATCTTCGTCCGCGCGGCGACTTCGCGTCGCCCGCCGGTATGATCTCGGCATCTTCCGGCATGGGGCCGGTCCCGCTGCCACCTCGAGGAGGGGAATGATGTTTTGTCGGACTTGGAGGGGGCCCTCGCGCCGCCTGGCAGAGGCGGCTCTGGTTCTAGCGCTTCTCGTCGTTCCGACCGGGGTCGTGCAGCCGGCCGGGCCCACGCTCACGAAGGAGATCATCTTCTCGGCGGGAGATCTGCGCGTCGAGAAGCTCTCCGCAGGGGCGCGCTACTCGCTTCCCGGAACGGTCCCCTCCGGACCGGCAGGATCGCCGGAGGTCCCGGCGCTTCCCGTTTCGATCGAGCTGCCTCGAGGTCAGGACGTCGCCCGCTTCGAGCTGCTCGTGATTTCCGAGCATCCCTTTTCGCCGGGGCTCAAGCCGTGGCCCGCGTCCATGGATCCGTTCGAGCCGGGAACGCCCGAGGCCGAGATCTACGCAGGTGATGCGCTCCACCCCTCCGTGCAGGCCGAGTTCGTGGGAATCGGGATGTCTCGCGGGCGGCGACTCGCGATGTTCGTCGTCTATCCGCTCAGGGTCATACCCTCGACAGGAGACCTGTCGCTGGCGACGCGCTCCGAGTTGGTCGTCCACTTGACGCCCGCGGCGCTCGAGCGGTCCGAAGCGCTGTCGCCGCCGGACGTGTCTCCCGAAGCCCGGCATGACGACGCGTCGCTCGGGTTCGCTCCGACCGATGTGCCCTCGACGCAGGGGAGTGCTGTGGACTACGTGATCGTCTGCCCCGACGAGTTCGCTTCCGCGTTCCAGCCCCTCGTCGAGTGGAAGATGAAGAAGGGGGTTCGAACGACGATCCGAACCCTGTCCTGGATCCGCGAGCACTATTCCGAGGGCGTGGATCTTCCGGACCGGGTTCGGCGCTTTGCTCGGGATGCCTATCAGTTCTGGGGCGCACGGTGGGTCCTCATCGGCGCCGACACCGATAAAATCCCGGTCCGCTACGCGTGGACACGGTTCTTCAACAAGCAATATCTAGCGACTGACCTGTACTACAGCGCGCTCGACGGGAACTGGAACGACGACGGAGACGCCCTCTTCGGGGAGCCGCCGGAGTACTTCTCCGATTCCGCGCCGGGCGACAGCGTGGATCTTCTGCCCGACGTCTACGCCGGGCGCCTGCCGGCCGCCGACCTGACGGCCGCGGAGACGATGGTGCAGAAGGTCATCACCTACGAATCCAACCCGCCGACCGTGCATCTCGATCGGATTATGACAATGGCCGAGGTGCTGTTCCCGTCGGAGTGGACGCAGGGCATGCCGATCTCCGTGGACGGCGCAAAGCTCGCGGATTCGACGTTCTCCCTCGTGCCGGAAACGATTCGCAAGTGCCGCTTGTACGAGAACTACTACGCCTATCCCGGCAGCTTCAAAGAGACCCGGGGGGCCGTCCTGGACAGCATGAACGCCGGGTACAACCTCTGGCTCCACGTGGGGCATGGATACCGCAACACGATGGCGGTCGGGGGCGAGGCGGCCAACGACCGCCTCACGAACGAGGATGCCGTGGCCCTTACGAACGGCGATCGAACGGCCATCCTGTATGCGCTGAACTGCGCTTCCGCCGCCGTGGACTACAACTGCATCGGCGAGGCCTTCCTCGCGAACGCGAACGGCGGGGCTCTGGCCGTCATCGGCTCGACGGACCTCGACTTCCCGAGCACGTCCTTCCCCTATCAGCTCGAGTTCTTCAAGGTCATCTACCAGGAGGGCGCCTATCACCTCGGCGAGGCGTTCCATTTGGCCAACGAGCCCTTCGTGCCCGTGGCGGAGTACCGCGACAACGCCGACCGCTGGACCCAGTTCACGCAGATCCTCCTGGGAGAGCCGGA
The DNA here is from genome assembly GCA_020052115.1 of Candidatus Eiseniibacteriota bacterium. Taxonomy (GTDB): domain Bacteria; phylum Eisenbacteria; class RBG-16-71-46; order JAGVPR01; family JAGVPR01; genus JAGVPR01. The sequence goes on along the minus strand of JAGVPR010000328.1, from coordinate 842 downwards.
GATGGAGATCTGGACCAGCAAGCCGAAGACGCTCGTTACCAGCCATGCGACGACGATGAGCCTGGGGCAGACAAGTCTCCAGGTCACCGTGACAAGCAGCGGGGCGCCGGTGCCGGGCGCGCGTGTGTGCGCCTACAAGCCCGGAGACGTCTTCATCGTGGGCACGACGAACTCCTCGGGCGTCGCGACCCTGGCGGTCAAACCGGATTCTCTCGGCACGCTCAACGTGACGGCTTCGAAACACGACTATGTTCCGAGGCAGAGCACGGTCACCGTGACGGGTGCGCCGGCGAGCACGGCCTACCTGATCGTTGAGGAAATCGCCCTCGCGGATCCTCTCGGCAACGGCGACGGCGCGGCGAATCCGGGCGAGACCGTGAGTCTCACGCTGACCGTGCGCAATCGCGGGACGGCGTCCACCGGGGCGGTCGCGGCGACACTGACGAGCGGGGACCCGCACGCGACGGTGGTTCAGGGCAGCACGACGCTGACGCCGGTGGACGCAGGAGACACGGGCACCGCGGCGACGCCGTTCACCGTCGAGATCGAGGCGGCGACCGGGGATCTCGTGGAGATCCCGCTCACCGTGACCATGACCTCCGGGACGACCTGGACGGAGCCGGTGTACTTCACCGTGCAGGGGCCGGAGACGCAACTCATGCAGGTTGCGGTCAACGACACGGTCGGAACGGCCAACGACAACGGGATACTGGAGGCGGGAGAGACCGCGGACCTCACCCTGACGTTCGTGAACCTCGGTCGCGGAGCGGCGCGGGAGCTGGCCGCCACGCTGCGATCTGGGGGCGGCGGCGTCAGCGTGCCCGACAGCACGGCGAGCGTGG
>JAGVPR010000277.1 GCA_020052115.1 Candidatus Eiseniibacteriota bacterium | reverse complement strand
GGACGGCGGCGCGCTGTCGGTCGCGGCGGTCCGGTTGGCGAGCGAGTCTTGGTTTGCGCCCGTCTGCTCCGCCTGCGATCCCCCGCGGCCGCAACCGGCCGCGAGCAGGAAGAGGGCTGCGATCATCCACACCTTTGACGTTCTCATCGGTCCTCCCTTCGACCCTTGGGCGGCCGCGGCGCGGGCTGCGGCGACCCTCGGAGTATGCAGCAAGGGCCTGCCGGTCCGCCAAGTTTCCGCTTGCGCGCGGGATCGCGGGCACGCAAGAATCCTACCGGTCGAGCACGTCTCCCGACGTGCCGGAACCGGGCGCTGCCGGGTCTTGAGACCGCCGCCCGCCGACGGACGGTTGGTTTCGAGCCCCTATGGATCAAGGAGGATCGGTGCGAGCGTTCCGGATTCTCGGCCTCTGGTTCGGGCTCTTCGCCCTCTTGATCGCCCCGGCGATCCAGGCCGCAGAAACCTCTCGCCCCTCGCCGGCCGATTCCCTCTCGCCCGCGGCGCCCCCCGCCGAGCGTTGGCGGCCGCCCACGGCTCTTTCGGCCGAAGATCAGCCGAACGACAACGGCCACGGCATCGTGCTCGACTGGAGCCTCTCCGCCGACGACGCTCAACTCCTGAGCTACGAGATCTGGATGGCGCGCTCCGCCGCCGCTCCGGAGTCCGCGTGGGCGCTCGCCGGATTCGCACTGCGCGGCAGCCGCACGTACTCACACCAGAACGAAGAGGCCTCGCTGAAGGGCAAGCCGAATCCCATCTTCGTTCCGCGCGGCACTCCGACCTTCTTCCGCGTCCGGGGCATGGCCGATGACGGAAGCATCTCCGGCTGGAGCGATGTCGCGAGCGCGACCGCGCGGGGCAACTGGTTTCACAAGGGACGGATCAATGTTCTGCTCGCCTGCCTCGGACTGGCCGGCGCGACCCTGTACTTCATCCGGGCGGCGCGCGGCGGGCGAAAGCTCTACATCCGTCCGATCCCGGGCATCTCGGCCGTGGACGAGGCGATCGGGCGCGCGACCGAGATGGGCCGTCCCATCCTCTTCGTGCTGGGGACGGGGACGGCGGGAGACATCGCCACGATCGCGGGCTACACCGTTCTCTCTCGTGTCGCGCGAAAGACGGCCGAGTACCAGACGTCGCTCCTGGTGCCGGTGAACGAGCCGGTCATGATGGCTATGGCGCAAGAGACCGTGAGCCAGGCCTACAAGCAGGCCGGCCGGCCCGATCTCTATCGTCCCGAGAGCGTGTTCTACATCTCGGCGATGCAGTTCCCTTACGTCGCCGCCGTCAACGGCCTCATGATGCGCGAGAAGACCGCGACGAACTTCTACATGGGGGTTTTTCACGCGGAAAGCCTGCTCCTGGCGGAGGCCGGAAGCGTCTCGGGGTCCATCCAGATCTCGGGAACCGACCAGCTCTCGCAGATCCCGTTCTTCGTGGCGGCGACCGACTACACGCTGATCGGCGAGGAACTCTACGCGGCCTCGGCGTACCTGTCGCAGGAACCGGTGCTGATGGGTCCGCTCAAGGCGCAGGACTTGATCAAGGTCGTCATCATGGCGATCCTCGTTCTCGGCGTGATCGCCCTGACCTTTTCACTGACGGCCTCGGATCCGGCGGGCATCGCGCGGATCGTGAGCGCGGTCGTGCACGCGGTGTAAGCGGAGGGTGAAGAGGCCGTGAAACGCCAGATCCCGATCGCGCTGGTCTTCGTGGCCGGGCTTCTGCTCGTCATCCAGTTCTTCGTCCCGCACCCGGCCTCGGAGTTCTTCTTCACGTTCGCGACGGACTGGATCATCGTCATCGGGATCCTCGCGCTGCCGATCGGGATCTTCTCGCTGTTGCGGAACACGTACATGAAGGGCCGCAGCGATTCGAAGGAGCGGATCTACTCGATAGCCACCTTCGCCGGCTTTTTTCTCATGGTCGTCTCCGGCCTCCCTTCCGGCAGCCGCGAGGCGGGATCGCTCCACATGAAGTTCTTCCAGAACCTGCTGGTGCCGGCGCAGGCGACGCTCTTCTCGATGCTCGCCTTCTACATCGCGAGCGCGGCGTACCGCGCTTTCAGGATGCGGACCTTGCTGGCCGGCGTGCTGCTCATCACCGCGTTCGTAGTGATGTTGCGGCTCATCCCTCTGCCGGAGCCGCTCAGCACGTGGAACAGCGAGCTCGTCCGCTGGATCCTCGCGGTTCCGAACATGGCCGCCAAGCGGGCCATCATCATCGGTGTCGCTCTTGGCGCCATCACGTACAGCATGAAGATCCTCCTGGGGATCGAAACAGCCTACATGGGCCGGGATTAGGAGAAGGGCGAAGCGTATGGCGAACGGCGCGCGCGCTGAGGAAAGGCGCTGGTACGACAGGCTCCTCGTCGTGGACCGGCGGTGGATCTACCTGATCCTCGCGCTCGCCGTCATCCTTCCGGCGATCGTGCCGTTCGACGTTTCCACCGGCATCTCCACCGAGGTCCGGCGCGTCTACGGCTTCGTTGACGACCTGAAGCCCGGAGAGGTCGTTCACATCGCGATCGACTACGACCCCTCGACGCTCGCCGAGCTGCACCCGATGACCGAGGCGATCCTTCGCCAGGCATTCAATCGCGGGGCGCGTCTCATCTTCACGACGCTCTCGCAGTTCGGCCCCGCCATGGCCGAGGAGATGATCACGCGCGTCGCCGCCGAAACCGGCAAGAAGCGCGGCGTGGACTACACCTTCCTCGGTTACAAGCCCTACCCCGGCATCACGATCCTCGCGATGGGAAGCAACTACCGCGTTCCGTTCCCGACGGACTACTACGGCACGCCGGTGGACTCGATCCCGATGATGCGGGACATCCACAATTTCCGAAACGTCAAGGGAGTGATCGCGCTCGCCGGGGGCAACGTCGCCGACTTCTGGATCCAGTACGGGAACGCGAAGTACGGGGTTCCCCTCGGGCTGGGCGTCACGGGCGTCATGGCCTCCGACTACTACCCTTACTTGCAGTCGGGCCAGATCTTCGGCCTGATCCCCGGGATGAAGGGCGCGGCGGAGTACGAGCTCCTCGCGAAGCGCCAGGGACAGGGGTCACGCGGGATGCCGTACCAGATGACGACGCACCTCGTGATCCTCGTCTTCATGGTGATCACCAACATCGCCTACTTGGCGCAGAGGGCCGCCCGCAAGCGGGCCGGCGAGGTCCGGAGGTAGTCCGTGGAGCCCACTTGGGGAGCGCTCGCCTGGCAGGGATTGGCCGCGATCGTCACGCTCGGCATCTTCTCGTTCCTGGCCGGCGACAACCCGTTCTACAAGATCATCGAGCGCACCTGGGTGGGGGTTACGACCGGTTACTGGTTGATGCTGCTCTACCACACGAGCTTCCACGACAAGGTGTGGGTGAACATCGTGGTGCAGCACAAGTGGTGGTACATCCTTCCGACGTTTCTCGGCTTGCTCATGTGGCTCCGGCTATCGCGGAAGCTGGCGTGGATCTCCCGCTACGCTCTCGCCTTCTACATCGGGATCTCGACGGGCATCTACATCCCGCTGGCTTTCAAGAATTTCGTGTTCCTGCAGCTCGAGGGCGCCGTGCGGCCGATCTCGTTCGACGCTGCGGGGATCAACTTCGTCATCGCCCTCGTCGGGCTGACCTGCTCGCTGAGCTATTTCTTCTTCTCGAAGCCGCACACCGGGATCCTCGGCGGAATGTCGAAGGCCGGGATCCTGACATTGATGATCGGCTTCGGGGCCGGATTCGGCCTCACCGTGATGGGGCGTGTGGCGCTCCTGGTGCAGCGCGTCATCTTCCTCCGCGACTACTCGGTCAACCTCTTCGGGAAGATCTTCTAGCCCGGTTCAACGCGCGGGAGCGAGCCTCAACGTCCCCGCGGCCCGTTCCTCCACGGCCCGGCGCGTGAACGGGACGTTCCAGGCCTCGCCCGACACCCAGCCCGGGACGGAATCGGCGTAGTGCGGACTCAAGGGGTTTCCCGACTGCCCTCCGGCTACCAGGAGCGAGGCGCCGTCGGGATCGGCAAGATCCACCACGAAGCGGCAGACGGGCCCGTGCCTCACCGGAAAAGGCGGGCGCATACCCGAGCCGCGGGCGACGTCGAGCGTCGTCCCGTCGCCTCCTATCGCGATCGGCCCGCGGCGCAGACGCAGCAACCGGTCGAGCGTGCGGTTTCGGGCGAACGGGTGCCCCGGCTCG
>JAGVPR010000185.1 GCA_020052115.1 Candidatus Eiseniibacteriota bacterium | reverse complement strand
CGAAGACCGGGATGCCGGGCGGCGGCGTCCGCCCCGGCGGCGCCGAAGCCGATCATCGCGGAACCGTGTACGTGCTCAGAGGGCGGTCGCTGGAGCCGCTTCGCGTGCGCACGGGCCTCTCGGACGGATCGTTCACGGCCGTCTATCCGGCCGGCGACTCCCTCAATGAAGGGGATCCGGTGGTGATCGGAACGACCGCCGCGCCTGTGCAGTCGACGAACATGCCTCCAGGCATGGGCGGCTCGCGCTTCGGCGGGCGGCGCTAGAGCCAGCGGCATGGTCATCGAAACGGCGAAGATCTCGAAGACCTACCAGCTCGGGACGCATGAGGTGCACGCGCTCCGCGGGGTCACCGTCTCCGTTGACCGCGGCGAAATGGTGGCGATCCGCGGCCCGTCGGGGTCCGGCAAGTCCACGTTCATGAACATCCTCGGCTGCCTCGACCGCCCCAGCTCCGGTTCCTACATGCTGGATGGGCGCGACGTTTCCGCCCTGTCACGCGGCGATCTGGCCAGCGTGCGAAACACGATGATCGGTTTCGTCTTTCAGAACTTCAACCTGCTGCCGCGCGTCACGGCGCGGGAGAACGTGGAGCTGCCGCTTCTCTACGCGGGAGCGAGCGGCCGGGAGCGCGAGAGCCGGTCGCTGGAGGCGCTCCGAGAGGTGGGTCTCGAAGCTCGCGCCGGACACTTCCCGAGCCAGCTTTCGGGCGGGGAGCAGCAGCGCGTCGCCGTCGCGCGCGCGCTGGCGACGAGGCCGAGCGTGATTCTGGCCGACGAGCCCACGGGAAACCTCGACACGCGCACGAGCCTGGAAATCCTCGCGCTGCTCCAAGACTTGAACATCCGCCGCGGGGTCACGATCATCCTCGTCACGCACGAGGCCGACATCGCGGCATGCGCTCGTCGCTCGCTCTTCTTCCGCGACGGACACCTGATCGAGGATCGGCGGAACGACGCCCTGAGGGACGCGGCGACGGAGCTGCGGCGCCTGCCCGTCGAGGTGGAGGAGGTCGCATGAAGATCCTCGCCGTTCTGCGGGTGGCGTTGCGCGCGATGACACGAAACAAGATGCGCACCTCGCTCACGATGCTCGGGATCATCATCGGCGTCGGCGCCGTCATCGTCACGCTCGCGATCGGCAACGGGGCGCGCACGGCGGTCGAGACGCAGATCCAGAGCCTCGGCACGAACATGATCATGATCTTCGCCGGCAGCGTGACCCGCGGAGGCGCGCACGGCGGAATGGGAAGCTCCTCGCGTCTCTCCGAGGACGACGCCGACGCGATTCGCAAGGAGGTGGACGGCGTCGAGGCCGTGGCGCCGACGGTGCGCACGGTCGGCCAGATCGTGCACGAGGACCTGAACTGGAGCACGACCGTCCAGGGCGCCTCGCCGGAATTCTCGATCGTCCGCAACTGGAACGTGGCCGAAGGCGCGATGATCACCGACGCCGATGTCCGGGGCGCGGCGAAGGTGGCGGTGCTCGGCAAGAGCACCGCGGACCAGCTCTTCCCGTCGCAGGACCCGGTCGGGGAGACGATCCGGATCAAGAACCTCCCGTTCCGCGTGATCGGCGTGCTCGAAACGAAGGGCGGAAGCGCGATGGGGCAGGACCAGGACGACGTCGTCCTGGCGCCCTACACCACCGTGCAGAAGAAGCTCATGGGCATCACGAACATCATGGGGATCCTCGTCTCGGTGAAGCGCGCGGAGATGGTGCCCACCGTCCAGGAGGAGATCACGCGCCTGCTGCGCCAGCGCCATCGCATCGGGCCGGAGCAGGACGACGACTTCATCATCCGCACGCAGGCGGAATTCTCGCAGACGGCCGCGGCGACCTCGCGCGTCATGACGATCCTCCTCGGGAGCATCGCCGCGATCTCGCTCCTCGTGGGCGGCATCGGGATCATGAACATCATGCTCGTCTCCGTCACCGAGCGGACCCGCGAGATCGGCATTCGCATGGCCGTCGGCGCACGCGCCCAGGACATCCTGCTGCAGTTCCTCGTCGAATCCGGCGTCATCGCTCTGAGCGGCGGGATCCTCGGCGCCGCGCTGGGGATCATCGCCTCGAAGGTTCTCTCGGGCATCGCGGGCTGGCCCACGGTCGTTTCGCCCCAGTCCATCGTGCTCGCCTTCCTCTTCTCTCTCGTGATCGGTGTCTTCTTCGGCTTCTACCCCGCGCGTCAGGCCGCGCGGCTCGACCCGATCCAGGCGCTGCGCTACGAGTGATCCCTCGTGGGCGCGGCAATCCGTGCCGACCAAGGAGGCTTTCGATGGGGGTCCCACCGGTACAGCGTGGAGCGGCCTTGTTCGCCGCGGCGCTCATCCCGCTCACGTTCCTCACCGCGGCCGGGGCGTTTGCGCAATCCGAATCGAAGTCGGTTCCCCCGCTCGAGAGCTACCAGGAGGGGAGCGATTACCTGCCGCAGACCCCGAGCGTCACGGGCGGGGCCGTCGGCGCCCTCGGCAATCCGGCCTCCTGGGCCACGGCCGGGAGGAGCGAGTGGGCCTTCTGGTGGGACGATCGGAACGTCCGTCGCGAGCGCCTCGACAACTGGGGGCTCTCGCTCGGGAAGAACCTCGGCTTTGCATTCAACCAGAGGGCGGTCGCCGAGTCGTCGGGCACGGCGGTCGTGCGCGATTACCAGGTCGGCCTCGCCTTCGGCGATCGAGGCCATCATTTCGGCCTCGCCTGGCGCATCCCGGACGGTGATCTCGATCGCATCCCGCGCGAGCACGCGGTCGCCGTCGGCATGATCGAGCGGCCGAACCGCTGGCTTTCGTATGGGCTCTCGGGTCTCTTCTCCACCGCGTCCGACGCGCGGCTCGGGGTTGCCGACATCGGTCTGAGGCCGCTGGGGCGCCCGTGGGTCACGCTCTTCGGCGACTACTCGCAACGAGACGATCAGAGCCTCGCCGACGGCGCCTGGGGCGCCGGCTTCGAGTTCCGCCCGTGGCACGGCATCCATCTCGGCTTGAAGGCGCGCGAGGCCGAGGGCAAGGACAACGTGCGCTACACGTTCAACCTCGGCCTTACCCTCGACGATCGCGGTACGCACGTGATGCCGGGCGTGGACCAAGACGGCGATCTTCAGAAGACGACGTTCCTCGTTCGGGAGCGCGTCCCATACCGCGGCATTCCCGCGCGCCGGATCGCGGCGCGTTTCGGGAAGGCCCGCATCTACGCCCCCGTCAACCTCGAGCGCAAGCGGGTGACCTATCAGAAGGACCGCTGGTTCGACGATGACCGCGTCGCCTGGATTGATCTCGCGCAGCAGCTCGACCGGTGGACGGACGACCCGACGGTGCGCGGCATCGCCGTGAATCTCTGCGGCACGCAGATCTCCTCCTCGCTCGCGTGGGAGTTCCGGAAGAAGCTCATGGAATTCCGTGCGGCGGGCAAGGAGGTCCTCGTCCATGCGGACAACCTCGCGCTCATGACCTACTACGTCGCCTCCGCCGGCGATCGGCTGACGCTCGATCCGCAGGGCGAGGTCACGCTCGCGGGGCTCGCGGCGCACCGGACGTACTGGCGCGGCTTCCTCGACAAGGTCGGTCTCGGAGTGGAGGAGTGGCGCTTTCTCACTTACAAGTCGGCCTTCGAGACGTTCACGCGCCGGGACATGTCGCAGACGGACGAGGAGCAGATCGGCCGGTTCGTGGACGTGATCTACGAGACGGTGCGTGAAGGGGTCTGTGCTTCGCGGAAGATCACCTCGGACGAGTTCGATGCCGTCGTCGAGAACGACGTCTACGTGACCGCCGCTCTCGCCGTCGAGCGCCGGCTCGTGGACGCCGAGGGCCGCTGGCACGACATCGGGGATTGGCTGAAGAAGGAAAGGGACGGCGCCGTTCTCAAGAGCCCGCCGCCGGAGCCCGCGCCCTCCGCCTTCCCGGATGAGGTCTGGGGCCGGCCGCCGCGGATCGCCGTCGTGTATGCGGTGGGCGAGTGCGCGATGGACACCGG
>JAGVPR010000162.1 GCA_020052115.1 Candidatus Eiseniibacteriota bacterium | reverse complement strand
CGGGTCGCGGCGCATCCGCCCGCGAACCGTCGCCGTCGCCGCGCGCCTGAGAAGCGCGACCAAAGGCACCGCCAGCATCCAGGCGATCGGGATCACGACGCGGCTGAAGGTGACGTGGCGATAGAAGAACGCCAGCGCCGCAGCGAAGACGAGGCTCGACGTGACCCCCCGCAGGAGCCCCCACAGACCCGTGCCGTAACCGGCCCCGCGCACCGAGTAGAGACCCAGGGCGCGGAAGATCGGAATCGAGAGGAGCCCGGTGAGAACGGCCGCGATGAGGTAATACCGAAACGGAGGGACGCCGAGGGTCACGGGCACGAAGCGCGCGAGCGGCGAGTGGAACCGGATCAGAAACGCGAGCCAGAACGCCGCGATGAGGCCCGTGACGTCGGCCACGGCCCAAAGAAACTGCAGCCAGGTCTCGCGCTTTCGCCTCTGCGCCTTGCCCATGACCGCACCCGGAGCGCGCGCCTCGGCCGGGGCGCCGGAGGACGCGCGCCGCGCTCGTTCCTAGTGAATGATGTCCAGGAGGCGGGATACCCTGGGAAGCGTCTTCTCGTGATCCCAGGACCAGTAGATGAACATCGCCCGCCCCTTGATGAGGCGACGGTCGAGGAACCCCCATCGGCGGCTGTCCTCGCTGTTGTCGCGATTGTCCCCCATCATGAAGAGCTGTCCCGACGGCACGACCTTCGGTCCGTAAGGCATGTTGTTCTGGAACCGCTCGTCGGCCCGGCGGATCACGTACGTCCTCCCGTCGGGACGCGTGACCCGGAAGTAGCTCATCTCGCGGTTCTCCTCGCTGTCGTACACGCGCTGGAGGAATTCGAGCTTGCCTTCCGGCTGCCCGTCCACGAATACCTGCCCCTCGCGCACCTCCACCGTCTGGCCCTCGATCGCGATGCACCTCTTGATGAAATCACGCTTCGGATCCCGCGGGTACTTGAAGACGATGATGTCGCCCGGCTTCGGGTTCCGGAGCGCCGGCAGCTGCTCGTCCGTGAACGGAATGGGCGCGCCGTAGAGGAACTTGTTCACGAAGAGGAAATCGCCCACCAGGAGCGTGTCCTTCATCGAGCCGGTCGGGATCCGGAACGCCTGGATGATGAAGCTGCGGATCACGAAGGTGATGACGACCGCGAAGAGGATCGCCTCCGCATACTCGCGGAGCGTGGATTTCCTCTTCCGGCGCGGCGCCGTCGCAGTCCCCTCCGCCGGCGGGTCGTTCACCATGAGTTCCGTCTTCCGATTCACGCACTCCCTCCCACCCCGGACAAAGGTCCGGCAGCCTCTACGACGACGTCTCCAGCCGGAGAAGGGCCAGGAACGCCTCCTGCGGCACCTGGACGGATCCAAGCTGCTTCATCCGTCTCTTCCCTTCCTTCTGCTTCGCCCAGAGCTTTCGCTTGCGCGTTATGTCTCCACCGTAGCACTTCGCCGTGACGTTTTTCTTCAACGCGCCCACGGTGGAGCGCGAGAGGACCCTGCTGCCCACGGCCGCCTGGATCGCCACCGGGAACATCTGCTTCGGGATCAGCTCCTTCAGTCTCTCGGTGATCCTGCGGCCCCAGTCGAAGGACTTGCTCTCGTGCACGATGATCGAGAGCGCGTCCACCGGATCCCCGTTCAACAACACGTCCACCTTCACGAGCTCCGAATCGTGATAGCCCTCGAATTCGTAGTCGAGGGACGCGTATCCGCGGCTCGAGGACTTCAGCCGGTCGTGGAAGTCCACGAGGATCTCGGAGAGCGGCAATAGCGCCACGAGCCGCGCGCGCGTCTCCTCGAGATACTGAAGCTCCTTGTGGATGCCGCGGCGCTCCTGGAGGAGCTTCATGATCGGGCCTACGTAGTCCGAGGGTAGGACGATCGTGGCGGTGACGTACGGCTCCGAGACCGCATCAATGTCTCCGACCGGCGGCATGCGGCTGGGGTTCGTGACATCTATTGTCTCGCCGAGACGAAGCCGCACGCGGTAGCCGACGCTTGGCACGGTGGCGATCAGCTCGAGCCCGTACTCGCGGCGAATCCGCTCCTGGACGATCTCCATGTGGAGCGGGCCGAGGAAGCCGCAGCGGAAGCCGAAGCCGAGCGCGACGGAGGTATCCGGCTCGAAGACGAGCGAGGAGTCGTTGAGCGCGAGTTTCGCGAGCGCTTCCTTGAGAGGAATGTACTCGTCGGTGTCGAGCGGGTAGAGGCCGGCGAAGACCATCGGCTTCATCGGCCGGTAGCCCGGAAGCGGCTCGGCATCGCTCTCGCCGGCGGGCACCATGGTGTCGCCCACCTTCTCCTCGCTGACGTCCCTGACGTTCGCGATGACATAGCCGACCTTGCCGGCCTCGAGGCTCTCGCCGGGGATCATCCGGAGGCCGAACGTCCCGACTTCGTCAACCAGCGACTCTTTGCGCGTCGAGCAGAGCTGTATGCGCTGGCCCGCGGCGATGCGCCCCTGAACGACGCGCACGTAGGCCACCGCGCCGCGGAACTGGTCGAATTTCGAGTCGAAGATCAACGCGCGAAGCGGCGCGTCGGGGCTCCCCGAGGGGGGCGGCACATCCTCGACGATGCGCTCGAGGATCTGCTCGACGCCCGTCCCCTCCTTCGCGCTCACGCGGAGCACGCGCTCCGGCTCGATCCCGATCAGGTGCGCGACCTCCGCGGCCACCTCATCGACGCGGGCGCTCGGCATATCAATCTTGTTGATGACGGGCACGAGATGCAGGCCGTTCTCCAGCGCGAGGTAGAGGTGGCTGACCGTCTGCGCCTCGATCCCCTGCGAAGCGTCCACCACGAGAATGGCGCCCTCGCAAGCGGCGAGCGCGCGGGAGACCTCGTAGGAGAAGTCCACGTGTCCCGGCGTATCAATGAGGTTCAGGAGATAGGTGTTACCGTCGAGGGCCGTGTAATCCATCGAGATCGGATGCGACTTGATGGTGATGCCGCGCTCGCGCTCGATGTCCATGGCGTCCAGGACCTGTTCCTTCATCTTGTTCTTCGGCACCGTGCCGGTCAGCTCCAGCAGGCGATCGGCCAGCGTGGATTTCCCGTGATCTACGTGCGCGATGATGCAGAAGTTTCGGATCCGCTCAGTGTCCATATCCCCTTCAGACGGGTTTTGAGTGCGCTGCCGATCAGAATGAGCGAACGAGCCCCAAGCGCGCTCCCCCGCCGGGCGCAACGGTCGCGTGCAGCTTCCACTCCTCATCGTACCCGGACAGATAGGCATCCACGTAGGCGTCCGCGATACTGTAGAGGATCGCCGCGAAACTCCACCACCCGTAGTTGTCCCGCTGGCGCAGGTGGCTGTCCTTCTCCGCGGTCGCCGCCGCGCGCTCCTCTTCCGTCGTCGCCTTGCGCGACTTCTCACGCGCGTCGTCGGCGAGGAGCTTCTCGTGGAGCATCCCCCAGAGAAGCGCGCTCTCGCCTCCTCCGATGATCGCCGCCTTGACGAGCCGGCCATTCGCGAGCTGTCCCCATCCGGGGACGAGGAGCGAGCGAAGAAGCGCGTGGCTCGGATTCTGACCGTGGCGACGCGCGATCTCCGGCATCCCGTGCGCTTCGCCGCCGCGCGCGGTCTCGATGCTTGACGCGGTCCGCGCCGTATCGCCCGCCGCGGCCGTCGTCTCGGCGGG
>JAGVPR010000361.1 GCA_020052115.1 Candidatus Eiseniibacteriota bacterium | reverse complement strand
GTCCACGGCGACGACATCGCGCACGAACGGCGCCACGGCGGCGGCCGAGTGGCCCGGGCCGGTGGCGATGTCCAGCACGTGCATCGTGGGTCGAGGCTCGAGGAAGCGAAGCATGATCTCGAGATCCGCGCCGCGCGCATGCCCGGGGCTCGCCGCATACGCGGACGCTCTCTCCCCGAACTGCCGGGCCGTGCGCTCCTTCGTGGGCTCCATCGCGTGTCCATTGAAGCACGGCGCGGCCCGAATCGCCATCACATGCTAAACTCCACTTCCGTATGGCCCACGAGAACCGGTCGAACCGGGCGATCCGGCTTGCCGTCGCAGCATCGAGCGAGGACATCCGCCTCGCTCGGCGGCTCTTCGAGGAGTATGCGCTCTCGCTCGGCTTCAGCCTCTGCTTCCAGAGCTTCGACAAGGAACTCGCGGATCTTCCGGGGGATTACGCGCCGCCGCGCGGCAGGCTCCTGCTGGCGTACGAGAGCGAACGTCTCGCTGGCTGCGTGGCCTTGAGGCCGCTCGAAGGCGACACCTGCGAGATGAAACGGCTCTACGTGCGGCCGGAGTTCCGCGGGCTCGGACTCGGGCGCGCGCTCGCGGAGGCCGTGATCGAGGCGGCGCGCGCCGCGGGCTACCGGCGCATGCGTCTCGACACGATCGGAGAGACGATGCAGGACGCCGTCCGGCTCTACCGGCTGCTCGGATTTCGCGAGATCCCGCCGTACCGGCCCAATCCGATCGAGGGCGCTCTCTACATGGAGCTGGCGCTCGGCGCCTGATCGCATTTCATGACCACTCCTCTTCGAGTCGCGCTCTTCGGCACCGGCTTCGCCCGCGACGTCATGCTGCCCGGCCTTCGCCACGTGGAGGGCGTCCGTCTCGCGGGCATCTCGAGCGGGCGTTCCGAGAACGCCCTCGATACGGCGCGAGCCTTCGGGATCGAGCACGCCTCCGCCGACCATCGGGAGATCCTCGAGAAGGCGAAGCCCGACCTCGTGTTCATCGTGACGCCGCCCAACCGGCACATGGAGATGACGCTCGACTCGCTCTCCGCCGGCTGTCACGTCGTCTGCGAGAAGCCCACGGCCCTCGATGCGGGCGAGAGCGCCCGGATGCTGGAGGCGGCTCGAGCTCACCGCGGCCGGCTCGTCCTCATTGATCACGAGCTGCGCTTCGATCCGCGGCGCGCCGCGCTTCGCGAGCTCGTGCGCGCCGGGCGCATCGGCCGGGTCCTTCACGCGACCTACACGATCCACTCGGTGAGACGGCGCGATCCGAGCGTTCCGTGGACATGGTGGAGCGATGCGGCGCAGGGAGGCGGCGCGCTCGGCGCTCTGGCCTCGCACGCGGTGGATGCGCTGCGCTCCCTCCTCGGCGAGGTGGAATCCGTGCGCGGCACGCTGCACACGTTCACGCACGAGAGGCCCGACGCACAAACAGGCGTCGCGCGACCCGTGACCGCCGACGACTTCGCCTCGGCGTGGCTTCGCTTCCGCTCGGGCGCGCTGGCCTCGATTTCGGTCTCGACCGTCGAGGGTGAGCGCGCGCATCGGATCACCGTCTCCGGCATGGAGGGCGCGGCGGTCTGGCAGGAGCAATCCCCACTCCGGCTGCTCCAAGGCAACGAGGCGCGTCGCGACGCCTGGCGCGAGCTTCCCGTGCCGGACGACTTGCCGCCTTCCGCGGACCTTGGCATCCCGGACACCGACTGGGGCCGCTCGTTTCTGCGTTATGCGCGCGCGATCGTCCAATCGCTTCGCGAAGGCCGCGCCGAGGTGCCCGGCGCCGCCACGATGGAAGACGGGCACCGGAACCAGCTGGTGCTGGACGCCATCCGCAGATCCTCCAGCGCGAGCCGGTGGACGGCTGTGGACGACCACTGACCCTGATCGCCGTGTCCTCCTTTCACGCCTGTGAAGGCGAGGCCCCCGTCCTCTGTTGCGAGTTGCTCCCGCTCCATCGCTAACTTATTACTACGCAGGCTATTACACAACAGCCCCGGGACGGCCCGCGATGGCATCGAGCGTGCAATGGACTGACTGCGGATCGTAAACGCAAGCCTCACATCGCCAGGCCACAGCCAAGAGAAGGGAGACCGACATGAGAACGAGAATCCGCCGCACGTTGCGGATCGCCTTGATCGCGGTGCCGCTCGTCGTCTTCGCGGGATGTTCCAAGGAGTCCGCGAACGAACCGAAGGCCGAGAAGGCGCCGACCCTGCCGCCGGCGGCCTCGATGCAGCTCGACCTGAGCTCGTTCACGCCGGATGACGTCGGCCCGGCCCCGAAGGCCCAGTCGAAGTTCAACTTCTGGAACGCGCAACTTCGCACGGCCTTCATGAACATCGTCGTCGCCGCCATCGTGACTCCGCCTGCCGCCGCGATAGATGCCGCAACCCACTCGATCCCGAGCCCGCAGTCGGACGGATCGTGGATCTGGACCTACACCTTCGTGGATGGGGAGAAGGAGGTCGTGCTCCGCCTTCGCGGGCTTCCCCAGGACGACGGCGTGGTTTGGCAGATGTTCGTTACAGCGCTCTCTGAGGACCCGCCGCTCGACAAGGCCCTCTGGTTCGAGGGGATCGCGCGGAGCGCGGACGACGGGGAGTGGATACTCCGCGACCTCGCACAGACGGATCACCCCGAGGTGCTCAAGATCGAGTGGGAGGTCACCGCCGACAACGACCGCTTCCTCACCTTCACGAACATCAATCCGGCCTCGAACGAGTTCGACGATTCCCTGGCGTACTCGGATGTGGATGCACTGGGTTCGATCGTCTACCACGACGCATCCGAGGGCGCGGACCTTGAGATCCGGTGGGATCAGACGACGGGAGCGGGGAGCCTGCGCGCGCCCGACTATCGGAACGGCGAACGCTCCTGCTGGGACGAGCACCAGGACGACGTCATCTGCGCGGAGTGATTCCCGCGGGCCTTGCAACAAGCGGCGCCCCGGCTCTTGGGCCGGGGCGCCGATCGCTTTCCGCGGAGCGGGTCCCGCCCCTCAGAACCAAACCCCGACGCCGAACAGGATCTTCGCCGCCGATCCGCTTTCGTCCACCGGCGTCTCCAGCGTGACCTTGCCGCCATCCGGGAGAGTCACCGTCGCCTTCGTCCTGTCCCAGTTGATAAAATCAGCCCGGGCGGACAGATCGAAACTCACGCGCCGTGATACGAAGTAGTTGATCCCGGCGCCGATGTCCACGGCGCTGCCGTTCGACTCGAAATCGAACCGGTCAGCCGAGGAGCGGAGCGTGTAACCGCCGAGACCGCCGAGCAGGTAGGGCCGCAGGTTCTGCGAAGTCGCGAGATGATAGACGGCCTCGATCATCACGCTGCCGACCTGAACGTCCACGTCCGCGTCGTCGGTCGCGTGCGCCGCGTTGGCGATCGAGAGCCTCAGCAGAAACGCGCGAGAGAACGCGTATCCGCCCCAGATCTGGAATCCGGGCGCGACCTCGTCCACGTACACGGCTCCTTCGGGCGGATTCGCGGGACGGTCTTCGGCGCCGATGAAGCTCGAGAGAAGCTGGAACCCGAACGCCACGCCGCCGTCGTCGTTCGCGGTCACCGTCTGCGCGCCGGCGGCCGGCGCGAGAATGAACATCGAAACCGCGACGGCCATGATGTGTGATCTCATCCGTGCGACCTCCCTTACTCTTCGGACTGGATGCCGAGGTTTCGCATCTTCTTGTGCAGGTTGGTCCTCTCGAGACCCAGGAGCCTCGCAGCCTGCGCCACGTTGCCGCCGGTCCGTCCGAGGCAGGCCTCGATGCAGCGTTTCTCGAAAAGCCGGCGAGCCTCCAGCAGCCCGCCGAGCCGCTGAATCTCCTCGATTTCCGGCACGCCCGCGGCTTCGTCGCGCGAGACCGCGGGGCCATGGGCGCGCTCCGGAATCCTCGCCCCCACGCGGCGTCCCTGCGGCCCAGCGCCCGCGGCCGCCAGATCGTCCTCCGCAATCGTGCCCGAGGGAGCGAAGATCACGAGGCGCTCGACGACGTTTTGCAGCTCGCGGATGTTCCCCGGCCACGGCTCGGCCGAGAGCACCTCGAGCGCTCCGCGCGCGAGCCGCTTCGTCGGGTATCCGCTCTCCCGGCAGTACAGGGCGAGGAAGTGCTCGCAGAGGAGCGGGATGTCCTCGCGTCGCTCGCGAAGAGGCGGCACGCGGATCGGCACGACGTTCAAGCGGAAGAAAAGATCCTCCCGGAAGCGGCCGGCCTTGACCTCCGCGGCAAGGTCGTGATTCGTCGCGGCGAGCACGCGCACGTCCACGCGCAGGGGTTCGGTGCCGCCGACCTTCTCGATCTCCCCCTCCTGCAACGCGCGCAGCACTTTCGCCTGCACGCGCAGGCTCATGTCCCCAACCTCATCCAGGAAGAGGGTGCCGCCGTCGGCCTGGAGGAACTTCCCGTCGTGGCTCCGCACCGAGCCGGTGAAGGCGCCGCGCACGCTGCCGAAAAGCTCGCTCTCGATCAGCTCCTCGGGGATCGCCGCGCAGTTCACCTTCACGAACGGTGCATCCCGGCGCGCGCTCCCGTCGTGGATCGCTCGCGCGACGAGTTCCTTGCCGGTGCCGCTCTCGCCGAGGATCAGCACGCGACCGTTCGTCGGAGCGACGCGCGCGATCTGTTCGCGCACCTTCGCGAGCGCCTCGCTCCCGCCGACCATGCGGAAGCGATCGGCGTCGCGCGCTCGAAACTGACGCACCTCGCGGTCGAGGTGGACCAGGCGGAGCGCGTTCCTCACCGCCAGGAGCACGACATCGCGATCGAGCGGCTTCTCGAGGAAATCAATCGCCCCGTCCTTCGTCGCCTGAACCGCCGTGCGCACCGTCGCCTCCCCCGACATCATCACGAAGACGGCGTCCGGCTGCGCGGCACGCGCCTTCTGCAGTGTCTCGAGGCCGTCCATGCCGGGCAGGCGCACGTCGAGAAGCCCGACGTGCACCGTACGATTCGAGAGAATCTCGAGCGCTTGCTCGCCCGACTCGGCCTCGAGCATCTCGTACCCCTGCGATTTCAGGATCATGGCGAGCGTGCGGCGGATGTTCTTTTCGTCATCCACGACGAGAATCGTCGCGCTCATGATTCCTCCCCGGCGATTGCCGGATCCCCGGCGGGGAGCACCAGACTCATCGTCGTGCCCTCGCCCACGCGGCTCTTCACCTCGATCCTCCCGCCGTGCCCCCGCGCGACCGTCTCGACGATCGCGAGCCCCATTCCCATCCCTTCCTTGCGGGTCGAGAAGTCCGGCTCGAAAATGCGCGGCAGGTGCTCGGGCGCGATTCCGGAGCCGCGGTCCTCGACGCGTACGATGGCGGCGGCGCGGGGTCCCGCCGCCTCAATCGCGATCCGCACCTCCTCGCGACGACCCGCGGCCCGGCAGGCAGCGAGCCCGTTCTCGACCAGGTTCACGACGGCGCGCCGGATCTGCGCGTCGTCGTAGCGTGACGGCACGGCGGCGGGCGGCCGCTCGAAGACGACGCGCTCGCCGTAGAGGCGCGCCACCTCGCAGAGCGTCTCCGCGAGATCGCCCTCCTGCGGATCGGGCGTGGGGAAGCGCGCGAACTCCGAGAACTCGCGCACGAGATCGCGCAGGCGGCGAACCTCTTCGTCCACGATGGATGCGCACTCTTGAAGAAGGCGCTGATACTCCGGATCATCTCCGTGATAGGCGTCGCGCGTCTCCTGAACGGCAAGATGGATCGGCGTGAGCGGGTTCTTGAGCTCGTGCGCCACCGCGCGCGCGATGTCGCGCCAGGCGGCGAGCCGCGCCAGTCGCTCGATCTCGATCCGCTGGGCGCGCAGCCTCCCGGTCATCTCGTTGAACGACTCCACGAGCGCGCGGGTCTCCCCCTCCGAGCGCACGTCCACGCGCGCGTCCAGATCGCCCGCGGCCACC
>JAGVPR010000359.1 GCA_020052115.1 Candidatus Eiseniibacteriota bacterium | reverse complement strand
GGCGCGCGTTCCTCGAGCGCCGCGCCTCGGGAGAACCGACCTCGCAGGAGCGCTCGCGGTCCGCACAGCGCGCGGCCTTCGACGCGCTCGCCGAGAAGTGCGGAGCGTCCCTCGAAGCGCACTGGGACACCGAATCCGGTCTCCCGATCTTCATCATGGGCGCGGATGCCGCGTCCTCGCCGGAACGGGATCCTCGCGTGGCTGCGACGCGCTTCCTCGAGGAGAACGCTGCGCTCTTGCGGGTGGAAGACGCCGGCCGGGAATTCTCCTTCCGGCGAGCCGAGCTGGACGGCAACGGCACATCCCACCTGAGGTTTCAGCAGTCCTATCGCGGGCTCGAGGTTTGGGCGAACGACATCGTCGTCCACGTCGCGAGGGACGGACGCGTGTCCGGCCTGAGCGGCCGGTACGTGGAAACGCCGCGGAGTCTCGGCGAGCTCGTTCCCGCGATCAGCGCGGAGGAGGCCTCGGCCGCGGTCGCGCGGGCCCTCGGCCCCCCGGCTCCGTCCTTTCCTGATGCGCCGCGTCTCCTCGTCGCGGGCGATCGGAACGGGACCCTCCGGCTCGCATGGCTCGTACGCGCCGACATCGCTCTCGAGAATCGCTGGGAGATCTTCGTGGACGCGCGAAGCGGCGAGGTCTTCCGGCGCGTGAGCCGCGTCGCGACGGACGGCCCCGTGGACGGCTCCGGCGCGGATCTCTCGAACACGAGCCGGTCGCTCCACCTCTATCAGGTCGGCTCCAGCTACTACATGATCGACCCATCGAAGGACATGTGGGACGCGGCGCAGTCGAACCCGCCGCAGACCGTCACCGGCGGCATCCGCATCCTCGATGCACAGCACGGAGACGGTCAGGACCTCTGGTTCGTCGCTTCCAACTCCGCGACGAGCTGGCCCACCTTCAAGAACGGCGTCAGCGCCTTGTACTTCATCTCGAAGATCTACGACTATTACTCCGAGAGGCACGCCCGCAACAGCATCAACGGCGCCGGCGGCACGATGGACGTGGTCGTCAATCTCGGCACGAACCTCAACAACGCGTTCTGGAACGGCCAGTTCATGCTCTTCGGCAACGGCGACAACCAGACGTTTAGCGACCTCGCGGGCGCCTTGGACGTCGCCGGCCACGAGATGACGCATGGGGTCGTCGAGAACACGGCGAACCTCATCTACGAATTCCAACCGGGGGCGCTCAATGAATCGGTCGCCGACGTCTTCGGCGCCGCTATCGAGTATTACGTCTTCGGCGCGGCCGGCGGCGACTGGTGGCTTCTCGCCGAGGACGTCACGACGCCGAGCATCTCGGGCGACTGCCTGAGGAACATGCAGAACCCCGCCGCGGGGCTCAGCCCGCAGCCGACGAATATGAGCGAGTACGTGAACCTATCGGCCGGCACGGACAACGGAGGGGTTCACCGCAACAGCGGCATCCCCAACCGCGCGGCCTACCTGATCGGAAACCAGCTCGGCATCAGCAAGATGGAGCAGATCTACTACAAGGCGCTCAGTGACTACATGACCCGCTCTTCGCAGTTCATTGACGCGCGCCTGGCCGTCATCCAGGCCGCGAAGGACATCTACGGCGCCGCGAGCGCGGAGGCGCTCGCGTGCGGCCAGGCGTTCGACACCGTGGAGATCTTCGATGGCACGGGCACGGAACCGCCGGATGACGAGCCGCCCGTGGACGGAAGCGAGTGGATCGCGCTCAAGCAGAGCGGCGACGCCCATCTCTTCCGGACGCCGCCCGACTTCGCGAGCCCGTCCGAGATCGCCCACATGGCGCTCTTCAGCAAGCCGACCTTCACCGACGACGGCTCGAGCATGATGTTCGTTGACACGGCGTTCAACGTCTGGGCCGCCGGCTCGGACGGGTCCGGCGCCACCGCGCTCAGCACGGGCGGCGGCTGGTGGAGCGTCGCCCTTGCCCCCGACGGGACGCGGGTTGCGCTGACGAGCGACGTGGCGGACAGCTCGATCTACGTCATTGATCTCGTCTCGGAGCAGGCGACGCGCTACTACCTCCGGTGCGTCACCCAGGACAGCCCCGACCCGACCTACCCCGACTACGCCGACTATCTCGACTTCTCGCTGGACGGGGAGTTCGTCCTCTTCGACGCCTACCACTCCACCGGACTCGGCGGTTCCCACATCGCGACCTGGGACATCAACGTCCTCCGGCTCTCCGACGGCGTCGCGTTCTCCGCCTTCCCGAACCAGCCGCCGGGAACGAACATCGGCAACCCCGTCTTCGCGTCGAACAGCGATTCCCGGATCGCCTTCGACCACGTGGACCCGGACGGCGAGGTCACGGTCTACGCTGCGAACCTCGAGACGGGCGCGCTCGGGATCGTGACGCACAACGTCGCCTCGCTCGGGCGCCCGTCGTTCTCCCCCGACGATCGGACGATCGTCTACCACTACGTTGATCCCGAAGACCATGCTTCGATCTGGACCGTCGCGCTTGACGAGGACGGCATCACGGGCGTCAGCTCGACCGACACGAGGCGGATCGAGGACCGCTACGACCCGGTCTGGTTCACGGTCGGATCGCGGACAGACGTGGCGCTCGCGTACTTCGAGGCGGAGATGAAGGGGGCGGCGTGCGAAGTGCGTTGGGGCGCGTTCTCGGAGCGGGAGCACGCGGGCTACAACCTCTACCGATACGAAGCCGGCGCGCCCAAGCTCCTTGCGCGCGGGCTGCGCGATCCGATCTCGCGTGGGGCGGTGATCGCGTACCGTTACCTCGATCTCACGAGCGGCGCGGCACCGTCGCGCTACCTTCTCGAGGCGGTGGACCGCTATGGGAAGGTCGAGCGCTTCGGACCGATCACGGCCCACGCCGGCGGCTTGCCGGAACCGGCCGCGCTCTCGGCGGCGCCGAATCCGTTCACGGGACGCACCGTCTTCACGGTGACGGCCCCGGGGCCCGCGAGCCTCCGCGTCTTCGACGCGCGCGGCCGTCTCGTCAGGGAGTTGCTCCGCGACGCCACGATCGCCGCCCCGCTCGCGGTCACCTGGGAGGGAAACGACCGCAACGGACATCCGGCCCCGGCCGGCGTCTACTTCGCGAGGCTCGATGGCGCCTCGGGCGCCCGCGCCCAGAGGATCGTGAAGTTGCCCTAGAGAAGCCGGCGCGAAAGCGTCTCCAACCGACGGGCGGCGGAGTTCAGCGCTCCGCCGCCTTCTTCACCTCCCCGATCAACGCGTTGCTCAGGTCGCGGAGAGCGGCGATCGTGCTCTCCTGCTTCGCCTCCGCCGGCCGCACGCCATCGTCCCAGCGGTAAGTGCGCGGCTCGCCCTTCTTCGCCGGCTCCAGCGTCATCTCATAGCTCATGAGGTCCATGCCGCGGCCGAGATCGAAGCTCGGTGATTCCTCCGGCAGGCGCGAGAGCACGCGCGCGATCCGCTCGAGCGCATCCTTGTCCAGCTTGACCGTGCGCGTCATCGCATCGCGGTGGTTCTCGATCCTTCCGATGCCGTCCTTGCGCACGGAAAACGTCTCATCGAATCCCGCGATGCCTCCCGTGCGATGGATCGTGAGCATCTCGTACGGCGAGCCGCAGGCGGCGAGGGCAGCCGCGACCGCAAGCGCCGCGGCCGGCGCCCACAACGTTCTCGCTCTCACTTTCCCCTCCGTGCGGGACCGACCCGCTTGGCGGCGGCGAGGTCCTGGATCTGTCGCAGGTGGTTGAGATCGTGCCCGGCGTAGAGACGCGCCATCCGCTCGAGCGTCTCCCGCCCGCGCTCTTCGTGCCTGCCGTAGAAAGCCCACGTCGCCCGCGGCAGCGACTTGAGAAACGCCACGTTCTGAGAGCGCAACACGCTGAACAGCTCGAACGCGCCGACCGGGTCGTGCCGGAGCGCCATTGCGTTCTTCTGCCAGACGTCCTGGTCGAACGCCTGGATCGGAGTCCTGTTCTTGCTCGCGACCATGCGCACACGGTACCCGAAGACGATCTCCCCTTCGGCCAGATGAGCCAGGATCTCGGCGAGAGACCACTTGCCGCGCGCCGGGCGGCGGACGAGGGCTCGGCCCGGGACCTTCGCGAGCAGCCGCTCCACCCGCTTCGGCGTGGACTTCAGGATCGTGAGCGGGTCCTTTCCTTCCGAGTATCCGGCGATCCGCCGCGTGTACTGCCGCACCGTCTCCTTCATGATCGGCCTCCCGTCGTCAGTCGTGTTCCTTGCGGTACGGTACCCCGTCGGCCGCCGGCGGCGTGGCGCGCCCGATGAAGCCGGCCAGCACGACGATCGTCACCACGTAAGGGATCATCTGGATGAACTGCGTCGGCACGTGCGCCGACTGCAGGTGGATTTCGAGCGTCTCCGCGAAGCCGAAGAGCAGGCAGGCGCCCGCCGCGCCGAGCGGGTGCCACTTCCCGACGATCATCGCGGCCAGCGCGATGAACCCGCGGCCGCTCGACATCCCGTCGGTGAACGAATGCTGTTCCATCGCGAGCCAGGCCCCGCCGAGGCCGGTGATCCCGCCCGAGAGCAGAACGCCCGCGTACCTGAGTTGCGATACGGAGACGCCGAGGGTGTCGGCGGCCTCGGGGTGCTCGCCCACCGCCCTCAGACGAAGCCCGAACGGCGTGCGCGTCAGAAGAAGCCACGTCCCGGCGACGAGGAGCACGGCGGCCAGCATGAGCGGCGAGGACACGATCGGACCCACGATCGGCACCGACGAGAGGCCGGGCACGCGCCACTCGGGCAGGCCGGCGATGCGCTCGGAGTTCGACGAGGAACCGAAGATGACCCGCAGCAGGAACTTCGTGATCCCCACGGCGAGGAGGTTCAGAGCGATTCCGCACACGATCTGGTTCGCGCCGAGACTCACCGAGAGCGCCGCGTGAAGGAGGGCTGCGAGAACACCTCCGGCGACGGCGCCGAGCACTCCGAGCCACGGGTTTCCGGTGACCCAGGTGACGAGCACGCACGCGAAGGCGCCGATCAGGAGGATCCCCTCCAGCGCGATGTTCACGACGCCGCCCCGCTCCGAGCAGGTCGCCCCGAGCGCGGCCAGCGTGTAGGGCACCGAGATTCGCAGCACCTGAGCGAGGAAGGCGGCGGTCACGAGATCGCTCATGCCGCCCTCTTCACTGCTCGCGAGCGCAGAGCATCGAACAGCACCGTGGCCGAGACGACGGCGAAGATCACGACCGCCTCGAGGATGTCCACGAGTTCCTTCGGCACGAAGCGGTTGATGACGAGCCCTCCGTGCGAGAGCATGCCGAAGAGAAACGCGGCGAGCAGCACGCCGACCGGGTGGTTCCTGCCGAGCAGCGCCACCGCGATCCCCATGAACCCCACTCCCGCCGTGAACCCGGACTGGAAGTAGTGCTTGTAGCCGAGGACGTAGTTCGTCCCCACGAGTCCGGCGAGCCCGCCCGAAAGAGCGAGCGTGAGCGCCAGCCGCCGGCCGACCGGGATGCCGGCGTACTCGGCCGCGCCGGGCGAGTGGCCGACGGCGCGAATCTCGTAGCCCGGCCGGGTGCGGAAGAGGAAGAACTGCACCGCGGCGGCCAGAGCCAGCGCGATGAGGAGGCTCACGTTCACCGGCGATCCGCGGAAGCCCGGCACGATCGCGTCGAGCCGCGAGAGCCGCGCGCCGGCTCCGATCTCCGGCGTGTGGATCGTCTCGCTCACCGAAGTCACGTAGGTGACGAGATAGCCGGTCAGCGCCATGGCGATGAAGTTCAGCATGATCGTGCTGATGACCTCGTGCGTCCCGCGGCGCGCGCGGAGCCATCCGGGGATGAACCCCCACAAGGCGCCCCCCGCGAACGCGGCGAGAACGGCCAGCAGCGCGAGGATCACGCCCGGAAGCGAAGCGCCCGCGATGCCCGCGACGGCTGCGGCATACGCACCGATGACCGCCTGCCCTTCGGCCCCGATGTTGAAGAGCCCCGCGCGGAAGGCGAGCGCCACCGAGAGCCCCGTGAAGACGAGAGGCGTCGTCTTGAACAGCACCTGGCCAAACGCCTGCAGCGATCCGAACGTGCCGCGGAGCATCTCGCCGTAAACGAAAAACGGGTTCTCTCCCACGGCCGCGATCAGGGCGGCCCCGATCCCGAAGGAGACGGCGACGGCGGCTAGCGCCGGGAGCGCCTCGGTCGCTGCGCGGCGAACGCTTCGCTCAGCCACCGGCGGCTCC
>JAGVPR010000021.1 GCA_020052115.1 Candidatus Eiseniibacteriota bacterium | reverse complement strand
GAGGCGACGCGGCCGGCCGATTTCCGGGGCGCCGCGGGAATCGCGTTCGTCGGTGATCTACAGACGGGCCAGAAGCCCGAGGTGGTTGCCGAGCTGCTCGCCGCTGCGGGGTGGCGGCCCGTGCTGGTCTCGACGGAGCGCCTGCAGCGGCTCGGACCTTTCGAGGGCGCTCTGGTCTGGCCGGTTCGGGACGAGGATCTGGACGAGCTACTAGCATCAATGGGGGGCGAAGAGGATGCCGGAGGAGAAAGCGGGCGCCACCCGGGAGGTGGAACGGGAACAACGTAAGAACACGGTCCTCGTCGTCGAAGACGATTCCCGCGTTCAGGAACTCCTCCAGATCACCCTCAGTCATCGCGGCTTCGTGGTCCATTCCGCGTCCAACGGGCTCGAAGCGCTGAACCTGGTTCGCGAGAAGCTGCCCGATCTCATCGTGCTCGATGTGCGCCTGCCGAAGAAGAGCGGCTACGAAGTCTGCGAGATCCTGAAAAGCCATGAGGAATACCGCCGCATCCCGATCGTCATGATCTCGGCGAACGGAAGCTCCGAGGCGAGGCTCCAGGGGCTCAAGCTCGGCGCCGACGATTACCTGGCGAAGCCGTTCTCCCCGCGCGAGCTGATCATGCGCATCCAGCGCATCCTTGATCGGGTCGAGGACAGCCGGCATCTCGCCGGCCGGGCGGAGGCGCTCGAAGGAGAGGTCCGGCGCGAGCGCGAGAGCTTGGGCCGCGCGCAACAGGAGCTGCAGAGCCAGCTCGCCCGCTTGGGGACCATGATCGGCCTCATCCAGGACTTGAGCCATGCAATGCGCCTGCCGCAGCTCCTCGAGAGCTTCGTGCTGACAACGGTGGGCTATCTCGATCTCGACGTGATCTGCCTGCTCACGGCTCCGTCCGAGAATGTGTCCGGGCCGCCGGAGGGTGCTCCGGTGCCGATCACGCAGGCTCTCTTCGCGCCGCAGCTCTGGCGCGGCATGGAAGACCGGGCGGTCAAGTCGCTGCGGATCGCCGCGAACGGCCCGCTCGCTCGCCACCTCGCGCGGCAGAAGCGGCCGCTCACGCTGGACGAGATGGACAGCATTCCGGAAGTCGCCGACGAGTCCAAGCGCCTCGCCGCCGTGGCTGCGAGGATCGCAGCTCCAGTGGTCACCGGCGACAAGATCGTCGCCCTCGTCCTCGCGGGGGACCGCTCGAGCGGCCGCCCGCTCGACCGGTTCGATGCGCAGATGTTGCTCGCGCTCTCGAACTCGATCGCGGTCGCCATTGACAACACGGCCGCCTTCGAGAAGGTGCAGAGCTCCTTCGTCTCGACCGTCACCTTCCTCATCTCGGCGGTCGAGGCGCGCACGCCGTTCATGGCGGGTCATTCCGAGCGCGTGGCCGCCTACTCGATGGCGATCGGGCGCGCGCTGGCCCTCCCGTCCAACGATCTCGAGTCGCTCCGCGTCGCTGCTCTGCTCCACGATCTCGGCATGCTCGAGCTCTACGAGGATGTCATGGCGAGCCGGCCGCTCACCGAGGACGAAACGCGCGCCGTTCAGTCGAGCCCGGCGCGGGCCGCGGGGCTGGTCGAGAGCTTGGGACAGGCCGGCAGCGTGGCCGCCATCGTCCGCCACCATCAGGAGCGCTGGGACGGATACGGCTACCCGGACCGCCTGCAGGGCGAGCAGATCCCGCTCGGCGCGCGGATCATGTGCGTGGCCAACGCTTTCGACGCCATGTGCTCGAACCGGCCCTACCGAGGGGCGCTCTCGGTGAACGAAGCGCTGGATCATCTCGTGGAGAAGGCCGGCGCCCAGTTCGACCCGAAGCTCGCGAACCGGTTCGTCGAGGGGATCCGCTCGGGCGAATTCGCGGTGGGGTGACGGGGGGCGTGGAGGAGCGCTTCAGCTGCTATCGGGGCCACCGGCCTCGGTACACGTCGCGGCCGCGCCCGGCACGCGCGTCGTCTCGCAATGCTCAGCGCGGCGGTATTCCAATCCGACCCGCAGCCAGTTGAAGCCTCCGATCCAAGGTCCAGAATGCGCAGTCCACGAGCAACGCCGAGGCAAGCAGATGCACGTCCACCCAGCCAAGCCCGCGTCCGTAGAGCTGGCGCGTGTCCAGGAGATGGAGAACTTCATCGTCCTCGGCCATCGGCGCCTTGGGAAGAGTCCGGAGAAGCGTCAACACCGTCGCACGATCACGGAGGTTTCCGCAGGCCAGTTCACCCAGGATGAATGAGTGGCAGACGACCTGCTCGATCGAAAGCAACTCCTTCAGCGCTGAATTACCCTTCCGCAGGTGGTCGATCCAGACGGAGGTGTCCACTAGGACCATCAGGATGTCCTGGGGCGCCTGCGGCGTATTGAGCGAAGACCCCGCTGCGAGCCGCCCAGATCGGCGAGGCGCCGCGCGCTCTCCCGAGCGATGAGAGCAACGAGGCCAAGGCGGACGAGCGAGGTCTTCTCCTTGACGCCGGTCAAGCGTGCAGCGCGGCGCAAGAGATCATCATCAATATTGAGTGTCGTTCTCATATGCATGAGTATGCATCATTCGGCCATCCCGGTCAAGCCGGTCGCCGTTTTGTCGCAATAGCTGGATCGTCTCCGGCCCGAAGGCGGAGAAGGTCATCCCCGCCACGAATGGCGGCAGGCTGTGCGAATTCAATTCCGTAGCGCCAAGCAGCAGCCTGGAGGCCCAGCTGCCCTGCTCCATCCCCGAGGGTCTCTCGGAGAGCCATTCCCTTCTTGCCCGCCTCCCGATGAGCACTCCGCGCAACATCGAGGGGTCCCGTTGTCAGGGATCGTTAGACCGAATCTTGTTAATTATTTGGATGCAATGAATTAGGGGCGTGAATCCCCGCGCCGGACGTACCGGGATGGCGCGCCGGAGGCTTGACCCCGGCAGCTCCCTTGACTTCCCTCCCCGAATGTGAGTATTTTCACAAATCTGTGGCCGCCGCCATGATCGCGGCCGCGCTGAATCCGCCTCTTCCCACCAACCGACGCGGCCCGGCGGCTCCGTCAGGCGGCATGCGTTGAGAGCGAGCGGGGCATCCCGCAACGCGGGGCCCGTTTGCACCCGGGAACGAGGCGGCGACGACGCCGGATGAGCTCATGGCGAAGCCGGATCCGAAGCGGGGTTTCTATTCGGCCACGCGGCAAGTCGGGATCCTAACGCTCATCCCGGTCGTCCTCGCGGTCTCGCCGATCGTGGGCTATTTCATCGGGCACTTGCTCGACCGCTGGCTCGGCACCGATCCGTACTTGATGATCGTGTTCATCATCCTCGGCTTCGTCGCAGGCGGAAGAGAAGTCGCAAACCTGGTGCGCCGCGCGACGGAGGAAGAGAAGGACTCCGACGGAGGGAACCCTCCCCGAGATGGGACCTGAGTTCATCGTTCGCGTTCAGAAGATGACGGCAGGGCTTGCGCTCCTGGCCGCCGTTTTCGTTTCCGTCTATGTGTCGCCCGCCAAGGCCGCCGCGCTCGTCGCCGGCGCCGGTTGGGCGATCCTGAACATTTTTCTGATCCGGCGGCTGGCGGAGGCGATCTTCCGCCCCGAAAAGCCCCGCGGGCTCACGGTGGCGGCGCTCTTGGCCGTGAAATTCCCGGCGCTCTACGCGGCCGGTTATGCGCTCCTCGCCTGGGCGCACTTGGATCCGATCTGGCTGCTGGCGGGCTTCACGCTGCTGCCGGCGGTGATGTTTCTGAAGGCGCTGGGTCGCGCGCTGATCATGAGCGGGTGGTTCGAGAGGATGCCCGCAGACGATCGTGTCGGCGCTCCGGCGCACGATGCGGCGAAGCGCGCGCGGCCGGGGCGCGAGTCCCG
>JAGVPR010000275.1 GCA_020052115.1 Candidatus Eiseniibacteriota bacterium | reverse complement strand
CGGGGTGGACGCATCGCTCGAGCAGGTTCGCATCGGGCTGATCGAATACCGCAACGGGCGGACCACGGCGTTCGAGCTGGTGCGCCTGGGGGCGGATCTGGCCGCGGCGCAGCAGCGGTACTCGCAGGCCCTCGTTCGGGGCGCGAAAGCGGCGGCCAGGCTTCGGCATCTCACCTACGGCGCATACCCGTCGGCCGACGGCCGCTGAGGAGGCATAGAGAATGCGACGGACACAGGATTTCGTGTTGGCGATGATCGCGCCGCTGGCGGCCACGGCGGTCGTGCTCGCCGCACCCGCGTGCGCGCGAAAGAACGGCGGGGCCGGCTTCCAAATGCCTCCGACGCCGGTCGAGGTGGCTGTGGCGGCGCGCCGCACGGTGGAAGATCGCCTCGAGGCGCTCGGCACCATTCAGGCGGGCGACGCGGTGACGGTGGTGGCGGAGGTCAATGCCTCCGTGGTGTCGCTTCCGTTTCGAGAGGGAGGCTCCATCCGGCGGGGAGAGCTGATCGCGCAGCTCGACGACGTGCAGCCTCGTGCCGAGGTCGCCCGCGCCGAGGCGATTCGCGATCAGCGGCGTGCCGCCAATGACAGGGTCCGATCGGTCATCCAGCAGGGGGCCGGTACGGCGCAGGACGGGGACGACGCAAAGGCGGCGCTCGACGTGGCCGAGGCGGATCTCGCGCTCGCCGAGGCGAGGCTCGCGAAGTCGAGAGTGCTCGCGCCGTTCGACGGCGTCGTGGGGGCCCGCCGCGTGAGCCCCGGCGCTTATCTGCGGGCGGGAGACGCGATCACCGGGCTTGCGCAAATTGACAATCTGCGGGTCACCTTCGATGCTCCGGAGCGTCATCTCGGCAAGCTGCGGCGCGGCGCTCAGGTCACGATCTCGACGACCGCCGACCCGGACTTGGCGCTCACGGGGACAGTGGATTTCGTGGATCCTGTTCTCGATCCCGTGACGCGGACCGCCAGCGTCGTGGCCCTGGTCGGCAACTCGGATAGGCGCCTGCTCCCGGGGATGTCGGCGAACGTGGCCGCGATCCTGGCGGAGCGCAGCGGTGCCGTCACGATCCCGAACGAGGCGGTCTTCGTGGAAGGGGAGCGTTCGTACGTGTACGTCGTGAAACCGGACAGCACGGTCGCGCGCAGCGCTCTCGTGCTCGGCACGCGCCTCGCGGACGTCGTCGAGGTGGTGGGCGGGCTCGAAGCCGGGACGCCGGTCGTCCGCGCGGGCCACCAGAAGCTCTACGACGGCGCCAAGGTCTTTCCTGTCACGACGCCTCCGGCATCGGCGGGCGATGCGCCGGCGGCGCCGACGGCGGGGGCGCGATGAAGCTGAGCGAGGTTTCGATCCGCCGTCCGGTCCTCGCGACCGTCATGAGTCTCGCCATCCTTCTCCTCGGCGGGCTTTCGTTCACGCGCCTGCCTGTGCGCGAGTATCCGGACGTTGATCCCCCGATCGTCTCGATCACCACCTTCTACAGGGGCGCGAGCCCGAGCGTGGTCGAGACCGAGATCACCGATGTTCTCGAGGAACAGCTGGCCACGCTGGAAGGGGTGAAGACGATCACGTCGTCGAGCCTCGAGCAGGGCTCCGACATTACCGTGCAGTTCGAGCTCAACCGCGACATCGAGCAAGCCACGAACGACGTCCGCGACCGCGTCTCACGCGTGCGCGGGGTTCTGCCGCGCGAGGCGGAGGACCCGGTCGTCGCCAAGGTGGACGTCAACGCGCAGCCGATCTTCTGGCTCGCTCTCACGAGCGTGACCCACTCGAGCCTCGAGATTTCCGAGGTCGCCGATCTGATGCTCAAGGAACGGCTTCAGCGGCTGCCCGGCGTCGGCAACGTGTTCATCGGGGGCGAGCGCCGTTACGCGATGCGCGTCTGGCTCGATCCGATGCGGATGGCCGCCCACGGTCTCACGACGCAGGATGTCGAGGACGCGATCCGGCGCGAGAACGCGGAGATCCCCGGCGGGCGCGTCGAGGGGAGCGAGCGCGAGTTCGCCGTGCGCACGCGGGGGGAGATCGCCTCGCCGGAGGAATTCGCGGAGCTCATCGTCTCGGAGAGCGAGGGCGGGGTCGTTCGCCTCGACGACGTGGCCGATGTCAACGTGGGCGCCGAAGACGAGCGCACGGCGGTGCGGTACAACGGCAAGCCCACGGTCGGGCTCGGCGTCGTGAAGCAGTCGAAGGCGAGCACGCTGGATGTCGCTGCGGAAGTCCGAAAGGCGCTCCCGGAGCTTCGCGGGCTGCTGCCGGCCGGCATGGGCCTCGACGTCGCCTACGATTCCTCGACGTTCATCGAGGAATCCATGGACGAGGTGGGCCACACGCTGATCTTCGCCGTGGCGCTCGTGTTCCTCGTGATTCTCGTGTTCTTGAAGAGCTTCCGGGCGACGCTGATCCCGGCGGTCGCGATCCCCGTGTCCATCATCGGGACGTTCGCGGTCGCATCCATCCTCGGCTTCACGATCAACATCCTGACGCTCCTGGCGCTCGTGCTGGCGATCGGGCTCGTCGTGGATGATGCGATCGTGATGCTGGAGAACGTCTATCGGCACATGGAGATGGGCAAGCCCCGCCGGCGCGCCGCTCTGGATGGAGCGAACGAGATCGGCTTCGCGATCCTGGCAACCACGATCACGCTCGTCGCCGTCTTCATCCCGGTCGCGTTTCTGACGGGAACGATCGGCCGGCTCTTCAAGGAGTTCGGCCTCTCGGTCGCGGTCGCCGTTCTCATCTCTGGCTTCGTCGCGCTGACGCTGACGCCGATGCTCTGCTCGCGCATGCTGAAGCCGCTCCACGGCGGAAGCAGGAGCTGGGCCACGCGCTCCTTCGACGCGTTTTTCCAGGGCCTCGACCGGGTCTACGAGGCGATCCTGCGCGCCTCGCTCCGGCGCCGGGCGCTCGTTCTGGCCGCGGCTCTCGTGTTCATCGTCCTGGCCGGCGGGCTCTTCCGCCTGTTGCCCCGCGAGCTTGTTCCGACCGAGGACCGCGGCGTGGCCTTCGGGATCGTCATCGCTCCGGAAGGCTCGACGCTCGAATACACGGACCGCTACATGCGTCAGATCGAGTCCACGCTCCTCGCCCGTCCCGAAACGGCGGGCTTGTTCACGGCCACCGGGCTTGGATTCGGCGGCCCCGGCCGGGTGACGAACGGCTTCGCCTTTCTCCGCCTGAAGCCGCGCTCGGAGCGCGAGAAGAGCCAGCAACAGATCGTGGGCGAGCTCTTCCCGCAGTTGCTGGCCGTGCCGGGCGTGCTCGCTTTCGTCATCAATCCGCCGAGTCTCGGGGGGCAGTTCACGTCGTCGGAAGTCGAATACGTCCTCCAGGGCTCGAGCTACGAGCAGCTGAGCCAGGCGGTCGGGGTCATGATGGGGAAGGCGTCGCAGCTCGGGTACCTCGTCAACCTGAACACCGATCTCCAGCTGAACAAGCCGCAGCTCGACATCACCATTGACCGCGAGAGGGCCTCCGGGCTCGGCGTCTCGGTCACG
Organism: Candidatus Eiseniibacteriota bacterium; assembly: GCA_020052115.1. GTDB lineage: Bacteria > Eisenbacteria > RBG-16-71-46 > JAGVPR01 > JAGVPR01 > JAGVPR01. The sequence continues at coordinate 2,363 of JAGVPR010000275.1, read as the reverse complement.
GACATCGGGACGACCCTCGAAACGTATCTCGGAGGCCGCGCCGTGAGCAGTTTCAAGCGGGGCGCGAAGCAGTACGACGTCATCACGCAGCTCAAGCCGCAGGGCCGCGCGACTCCCGATATCATCCAGCAACTGTACCTCCGCGGTCGCGGGCGTCTCGTTCAGCTCGCAAACGTCGTTTCGGTGAAAGAGACCGTCGCGCCGAAGGAGCTCAACCACTTCAATCGCGTGCGCTCGGCGACGATCACGGCGAGTCTCGCCCCCGGGGTGAGTCTCGGCACCGCGCTCGACGCGCTCGATGGTATCGCGCGCGAACACCTGCCGCCCGACGTCAAGCGGGAGCTGTCGGGGCAGTCGCGCGAGTATCGGGACTCGAGCGGGAGCCTCTATTTCCTCTTCGTGCTTGCCGTCGTCTTCATCTACTTGGTTCTCGCGGCTCAGTTCGAGAGCTTCATCCACCCCCTGACGATCCTCCTCTCCGTGCCGCTTGCCGTCGTCGGAGCGATCGTGTCGCTCTACGTGCTTCGCCAGAGCATGAACATCTACTCGCAGATCGGTTTCATCATGCTCATCGGGCTCGTCACCAAGAACGCGATCCTGATCGTGGAATTCGCGAACCAGCTCCGGGAACGCGGGCTCGCGGCGCGCGAGGCCGTCGTCGAGGCCTCGAAGATCCGCCTGCGCCCGATCTTGATGACGTCCTTCGCGACCATATTCGGCATTCTCCCGATCGCCCTCGGGATCGGGGCGGGGGCCGAGTCGCGGCGGCCGCTCGGGATCGCGGTCGTGGGCGGCCTGCTCTTCTCGACCTTCCTGACCCTGGTCCTCGTCCCGGTCGTCTACACGCTCCTGGCGCGCTTCGCCGGGGCTCCGGTGGCGGAGGAGGCAAGCCCTCCGGTCTCCCGGGCGCCCGCCGCCGCTCATCCGTTGCCTGCGGATTGAAAGCGCCCGCGAGCCCTGCTATAATCCGTTGGCTTTGATCGCCCTCCAAGCGATCGCGACCTGACCGAATCGTCCTGGTTCTTCGCCATCGAGGGCCACGCATCCGTCGCACCGGGTTGGACGTCCAGATGTCGCGACGACGCTCCTTCCCGGGACTCGAATTCGGGAAAGGAGAGGGTCATGCGCAGGGCTTCCGTGCTTTCCGCAGTTCTCCTCCTGCTGTACGCCGCGTCAGCGCTGGCGGTCGCGCCACCTCGCAACGCAACACTCGAGATTCCGCTTCCGGGCGGGCTCGTTCCGTCGGTGTTTCCGGCTCTAGAGAAGTCGTCGCTGCCGATGGCGACTCTCGCGGCGCGCTACGGCGGCGAGTGGAACGGCACGGTGAACCCGCGCACGGGCACCGCACATCTCATCTACGGCTCGAGCGTTGATCTCGGCGCCGGCCGGCTCACGGACGCGGTCTCGGCCGAGGCCGCGGCCCGCGGATTCGTCGCCGGGAACAAGGAGATCTTCTCCGTCAACGCGTCTGAATTGGTCGTCAACTCGATGGAGAACGCCATCGGCCAGTGGGGCGCGATCTTCTCGCAGACGGTCGAGGGCGTCGAGATCTACGGAAGCCGGGTCATCGTCGCGATGACGGAGTCGGGCCGCGCGGTCGCGTTCGGCGCCGATGTCTACCCCGGCGCCAAGGCGGACGCTCCCGCGACCCTCGATGCGGCCGAGGCTGTCGCCGCGGCTCAGCGTTCGCTCGGCTCGGACGCAGCGCGTGACGACATCCAAGAGGTCGTCCCCGTCATCCTACCGATCGAAGTGGACGCCGAACTGCCCGTCGCGTTCCGACCGGCCTTCCGCGTGCACATCCGATCCCAGGAGCCCTACGGGGACTGGATGAGCTTCGTGGACGCCGCGGACGGGAAGGTCCTCTGGCGATACGATCGTGTGCGCATGACGAACGTCATCGGCACGGTGGATGCGGATGCCGAGGACGTCGGCTACTGTCAGGGCCTCTCGCTCCAGCCGATGGAGAACATGACGGTCACGGTGACCGGGGGCAGCTCTGACGTGACGGACGCAGGGGGTCAGTTCGACATCGCGCACGGTGGCACGACGCCGGTCACAGTGACGGCGCGGTTCCGCGGCTCCTGGTTCGACATTGATCGCTACACGGGCACCAACCCGACCTTCACCGGGACCGCGACGCCGGGGACGCCGTTCGCGATCCACTGGGGCGCCACGAACTCGCGGGCGGACGAGCGGGATTGCTGGCTGCATGCGAACCGCACCCACGGGTGGATCAAGCGCGTGGATCCGACGTTCACGGGCCTCGATTACATGATGCCGGTGAGCGTGGCTCGCACGGATCTCTACTGTCCCGGCAACGCATGGTGGGACGGGACCGGCATCAACTTCTGCGAGGCCGG
>JAGVPR010000109.1 GCA_020052115.1 Candidatus Eiseniibacteriota bacterium | reverse complement strand
GCGCCCGGTTCACGACCTCGCCGGAGGGAACGCCGCCCTGGTCGCCGAAAGCCGACTGGGAGGGGTCGTAATTCGCACTCTCGACGAGCGTATCCTCGACCTTCGTCCAGGCCGGAAGGCCGGTGCGAGCTTCAAAGAGCGTGAGCTTGCAGGTGACGCGCGAGTACGACTTCCCTTCGACGTTCCAGTCCACCTTGTGACTTGTCCACGTGAGAAGCTCCGAGGCGAGCAGGCCCTGCGCTCCGATCGCCTGGCCGAAGCGCACGACGATCGCCGGGTCGAGTCGTCGCGTGCCCTTCCAGTCCTTGCGGAGCCGCTCGAAATCCGCGCGGGCCGCCGCGTCGCGGTTCGCGCGGCCTTCGGTCTCGTAGATCGTGAAGTAGTTGTAGCCGCCGTCGGCCTTCAGTTGAGCCTCGAGGTGTCCCGCCATCCTCTCGCCGGCATGATCGTTGTCGGTGGTGTTCACCATGTCGAGAAACGCCACCGTCGTGATCCCGTAGGAGGACAGATCCGGCGGGGCCGCCTGTTTCGCGGCTGTTGCGCCCTTCGGCGCGCTCTGGCATCCCAGCACCGCCGCCGCCAGGAGCGCCGCCGCCCACCCTGCTCTGCCACGCATGGTCTTTCCCCTCCCGACGTTCCGGAGCCCTTCGGGTCGCTCGTCGCAACCCGACATCTCATGAGAATTCAGCGAGTTACGCTATCAACCTCGGGAGCTCATGTCAAAGTCTTTCAGGGACAGATACGGAATGGCTGAGAGAAGCTCTGGTCAACAGACCTTTTTCTCTGATACAATGCACCGTGGCGATGGGCCTGTGGCTTTTGCCGCCGGCCCATCGGTGTGGGGTTGCGGCGGTGGGCGCCTCTCGGGCCGAGAAAGGAGGCGCGTCCATGGGTTCGAAGCCGTCGACTGCTCCCTACGGTTTGCCTCTTCACGTAGTGGAGCCGAAGAAGGTTCGTCTTCAGATCGCTTTTCAGTCCGAGCTGGATCCGGCGTTCGCCCAGCGCGTCAAATGGCGCGCCCACGGCGAAGCATTCCTGAATTGCATCCAGTGCGGCACGTGCAGCGCGACCTGCCCCGTCAGCCCCTACATGGATTACACGCCGCGGAAGATCGTGGCGATGGTGCGCGAAGGCTTCAAGAACGATGTCCTCCAGTGCCTCACCATCTGGCTGTGCGCATCCTGCTACTCCTGCACGGTCGAGTGTCCCCGCCAGATCCGAATCACCGACGTGATGTACGCCCTCAAGCGTGAGGCGATCTCCGAGGGCCTCTACCCGAAGAAGCTGCCGACGCCTGTTCTCGCCACGGAGTTCTTCAAGCAGGTCGAGAAGCGCGGAAGGAACAGCGAAGCGCTGCTCATGATGGCGCTCTACTGGAAGACGAACCTCGTCAAGGTCTTCAGAGACATGAAGCTCGGGATGACGCTGATCCGCATGGGGCACCTGCCGCTGAGACCCGAGAGCGTGCGCGCGAAAGGCGAGATCAAGGCGCTCATGGACGGCGTGGAGAAGGCCGAGAAGGAGCTCTGGTCATGAGGTACCTCTACTACCCCGGGTGCAGCCTGCGGAGCACCGGAAAGGCCTACGAGGAATCTCTGCTGAGCCTGTTCCGCGCCCTCGACGTGCCGCTGGAAGAACTCGATGACTGGAACTGCTGCGGCGCGACCGCCTACATGGCCGTTGACGAGGACAAGGCGATGGCGCTGGCGGCCCGCAATCTCTCCCTGGCCGAGAGGCAGCACGGGCGCAGCGGGCAGACGCAGCTCGTCGCGCCGTGCAGCGCCTGCTTCCTGGTGCTGACGAAAACGGATCGCTACTTGAAGGGAAACCCTGAAGTCCAGAAGGTCGTCGGGAGAGCGCTGGCCGATGCAGGACACAGTTACGCCGGCACGGTTACGCCGCGCCATCCGCTCGACGTCCTCGTCAACGACATCGGCGTCGAGACGATCGCCAAGAAGGTGAAGAGCCGCCTCGGCCATCTGCGCCTGGCGTGCTACTACGGCTGCCAGATCGTTCGTCCGTTCGCGTCGTTCGACGATCCCCGCACGCCTTCGACCTTCGAGAAGCTGATGGAAGCGCTCGGCGCCGAGACGGTGGACTGGCCGCTTCGCACCCGCTGTTGCGGCGCGAGCCTCATGGGCACGATCCACGCGGTGGGGATGGAGATGAGCTACAGCATCCTCAAGGAAGCGCGGCGCCGGGGCGCGAACTGCGTGGTCACGACCTGCCCGCTCTGCCAGCTCAATCTCGAGTCGTTCCAGCAGGAGATGAACAAGCAGTTCGACGACGACCTCCGCATGCCGGTCGCCTACTTCACGCAGATCCTCGGCCTCGCGCTCGGGATCCCGAACGACAAGCTGGGGTTCAACAAGATCATCATCCCGCCCCCCATGACGTCGGGAGCGCCGCAGGGAGGTGAGCCCGCCCGTGTTTGAACCGGCCCAGCAGAACGGCTCGCCGCGGATCGGCTTCTACGTCTGCCACTGCGGCCACAACATCGCCGGCAAGGTGGATGTCACGGCGGTCGCCCAGGCGGTCGCCCGCTTCCCGGGCGTCGTGCTCTCCCGCGACTACAAGTACATGTGCTCGGACCCCGGGCAGCAGATGATCATGGACGACATCCGTGAGCAGAAGCTCGACCGGGTCGTCGTCGCGTCCTGTTCGCCGCTGCTCCACGAGCACACCTTCCGCACCGCGGTCGCGCGCGGAGGGCTGAACGCGTTCCACTTCCAGATGGTGAACATACGCGAGAACGTCTCTTGGGTGCACGACGACCCGGCCGACGCGACCGAGAAGGCGGTTGACCTCGCGCGCGCCGCGGTGCGCCGCGTCCGCCTTCACCGGGCCCTCGAACAGAAGAAGGTGCCGATCACCCCGGCGGTTCTCATAGTGGGCGGCGGAATCGCGGGCATCCACGCCGCGTTGACGCTGGCTTCGGCCGGCAAGAAGGTCTATCTCGTCGAGAAGGAGCCGACGATCGGCGGCCACATGGCGAAGTTCGACAAGACCTTTCCGACCCTGGACTGCGCGGCGTGCATCTTGACCCCGAAGATGTCGGCGGTGCGCTCGCACCCGAACATCACGCTGTGGACGTACTCGGAGGTCACCAAGGTCGAAGGCTTCGTCGGCCGGTACAGGGTGACGGTGAAGCGAAAGCCCCGTTACGTGATCGAGGAGCTGTGCGTCGGGTGCCTCGAGTGCATCGAGGCATGCGTATTCAAGGAAGGGAAGTTCTACGACGAGTTCAACCAGGGGCTCGGCAAGCGCAAGCCTGTCTACATTCCGTTTCCCCAGGCGACTCCGCAGCTCGTGCTCATAGACCCTGAGCAGTGCATCGAGTTCAAGTCCGGCAAGTGCAAGAAGACCTGCGCAGAGAAGTGCGACCGCGATGCGATCGACTTCAAGCAGACGGAGAGGATCGAACAGATCGAGGTCGGCGCGGTGATCGTCGCCACCGGCTTCCAGACCGTCCCATCGGAGAAAGTGCCCTTCTACGGCTACGGAAGGATGCCAAACGTCTTCACCGCGCTCGAGGTCGAGCGCCTCGTGAACGCCTCGGGGCCGACCGGCGGCCAGGTCGTCACGCGCGAGGGCAAGGCGCCGAAGGCGGTGGGGATCATCCACTGCGTCGGATCCCGGGACGAGAAAACGAACCGCTGGTGCAGCCGCGTCTGCTGCATGTACTCGCTGAAGCTCGCGCACCTCATCAAGGAGCACACCGGCGCCGAGGTCTTCAACTTCTACACCGACATGCGGACGGCCGGAAAGGGCTACGAGGAGTTCTTCTACAAGGTGATGGACGACGGCGTCCACTTCATCCGCGGCCGCGTCGCCGAGGTGAGCGACTGGGCCTTCACGCCGGACGAGGAGGGGAAGCTCGTCATTCGCGTGGAGGACACGCTCATCGGACGCGTCCGCCGCGTGCCGGTGGATATGGTGGTCCTCGCGACGGGGCTGGAGCCCGGCCCCGACTCGCAGCAGATTCGCCGGCTCTTCAACATGTCGTGCTCGAGCGAGGGGTTCTTCCTCGAGCGGCACCCGAAGCTCGCGCCGGTGGACACCTTCACCGACGGCGTCTACATCGCCGGCGCCTGCCAGAGCCCGAAGGACATCCCCGACACGGTGGCGCAGGCGGGCGCCGCGGCGGCGCAGGTCCTGGCGCTCATTGATGCGGGATCGAAGGAGCTGGAGCCGAACACGGCCTACATCGTCGAGGAAGAGTGCTCGGGCTGCAAGTCGTGCATCGCGCTCTGTCCTTACACGGCGATCTCGTTCGACGCCGCAAGGAAGAAGGCCCTGCTCAACGAGGCTCTCTGCAAGGGGTGCGGGACCTGCGTGGCCTCCTGCCCGTCGGGCTCCATCCGGCAGAACCTGTTCCAGGACGACGAGATCTTCAGCGAGATCGAAGGGCTTCTCACGCCCGTCACGTAGGCGGGTACGGAGGGATCATGTCTGCCCACGTCGCGGCGCGCGAAGGGGCGGCCCCAAGGGCCGAGTGGAAGCCCCGCGTCGTCGCGTTCTTCTGCAACTGGTGCACGTACACGGCCGCTGACCTCGCGGGCGTGTCGAGGCTCAAGCACTCGCCCCACTTCCGCATCATCCGGGTGATGTGCTCGGGGCGCGTGGATCCCCAGTTCGTCATGGACGCATTCGCCCGCGGCGCCGACGCCGTTCTCATCGGCGGGTGCCACCCGGGCGATTGCCACTACATGGAAGGCAACTACAACTGCCTTCGCCGGTTTCACTTGCTGCAGCGCATGCTGGGACAGATGGGCATCGAGAAGGAACGCTTCCGACTCGAGTGGATCTCCGCCTCCGAGGGGGAGCGCGTGAAGACCGTCGTCAACAGCCTGGTCGAGGATGTCGTGAGGCTCGGGCCGTTGGCCCTGCCCGGGCGCCTCCGCGAGTGGGACCGCGAGATCGACCACTTGGAGGCCGCGGTGTCCGAACGCCATGAGGAGGCGACGAGCCATGCCCGATAAGCCGAAGGTCGCTCTCTACTGGTGCGCCTCCTGCGGCGGCTGCGAGGAGTCGGTCGTGGACCTCGCCGAGGGGATCCTCGACGTCGTCGCCGCCGTGGACATCGTGCTGTGGCCCGTGGCGATGGACTTCAAGCTCGAGGATCTCGAGGCGCATGCGGACGGCTCGATCGCCGTCGGCCTCGTCAACGGCGCCGTCCGAAGTTCCGAGCAGGAGGAGATCGTCCGCATCTTGCGCGCGAAGTGCCGGCTCCTGGTCGCGTACGGCTCCTGCGCCCACCAGGGCGGCATCCCCAGCCTCGCGAACCTCTTCTCGCTGGAGGAGGCGCTCCGCGACGTCTACGAGGAATCGCCGAGCACGGTAAACGAGAAGAAGACCCGCCCGCTCGAGCGCTACGTTGAGAACGGTCACGAGGTCACGCTTCCCCGGCTGCGGCAGATCGTGCGCGCGCTCGACCAGGTGGTCGACGTGGACTACTACATCCCGGGCTGCCCGCCGACGCCGAAGCTCCTGCAAGAGGCGCTGGCGGCCATCCTCGCCGGGAAGCTACCGCCCAAGGGGACGGTCCTGGCCCCGGACGTGGCGCTGTGCGAGCAATGTCCGCGGCGCGACACGAAACCGGATGACCTGGCCATCGCCGCGTTCCGGCGGCCGCATCAGCTGTTGATGGACCCGGAGAAGTGCTTCATCGCGCAGGGCGTCGTCTGCATGGGCCCCGCCACGCGCCAGGGATGTGAGGCGCAGTGCATCGGCGGCCACATGCCGTGCACCGGCTGCTTCGGGCCGACCTCCCGGGTCCTGGACCACGGAGCGAAGATCCTGTCCTCGATCGCGTCCAACATCGGGCCGAAGACCGACGAGGAGATCCTGCAAACCCTGTCGGGCATCCCCGATCCGGTCGGCACCTTCTACCGGTACGGGCTCGCGGCGTCGAGGCTCCGCGCGAACCTCGCCGCGAAGGAGGGCGCGCGATGAGCGATGGCGTCGCAAAGGTGTGGAACCAGGGGCGCGACAAGGCGGTCGTGGACTACATGAAGACGAGGCGCGTGACCGTGGATCCGATCACGCGGCTGGAGGGACACGGGAAGATAGACATCTTCCTGGACCAGAAGGGCGACGTCGCGCGCGCGTTCTTCCAGGTGCCGGAGCTCCGGGCCTTCGAGACGTTCTGCAAGGGTCGGCCCGCGGAAGACATGCCGCAGATCACGAGCCGTATCTGTGGGGTCTGCCCCACGGCGCACCACATGGCGGCCGCGAAGGCGCTCGATTCACTCTACAAGGTCGAGCCGCCTCCCACGGCGAAGATGCTTCGCGAGCTGGTCTACGACATCTTCATGCTCGAAGACCACGCGCTGCATGTCTACGTCCTCGGCGGACCGGATTTCATCGTCGGTCCCGAGGCGCCGAAGGAGCTGCGAAACGTCGTCGGCGTCATCCAGAAGGTGGGCGTCGAGACGGGAAAGCGCCTCATCGCGATGCGGCGCTCGCTGCGCGCGCTGATCGGCGTGCTCGGCGGCAAGCCGATCCATCCGGTGCTCGGGCTTCCGGGAGGCGTCGCGAAGGCGCTTCCCAGGCAGGATCTCGCGCATTTTCAGGAGACGGCGCGCGACGGGCTCGAATTCGCGAAGTTCACGCTGCAGGTGTTCAAGGACATCGTGCTAGCGAACCCGGAGTACGTGAAGCTCATCACCTCCGATGCCTACACGCACCGCACGTACTACATGGGGCTCGTGGACGAAAAGAACCGGCCGAACTTCTACGACGGGCAGGTTCGTGTCGTCACGCCCGAGGGGAAGGAGTGCGCGAAGTTCCCGATCGGCAAGTACCTCGACTACGTCGCCGAGCACGTCGAGCCTTGGAGCTACGTGAAGTTCTGTTACCTGAAGCCGGTCGGCTGGAAAGGGTTCACCGAGGGAGCCGACAGCGGCATCTACTCCGTGGCCCCGCTCGCGCGGCTCAACGTCTCCGAAGGCATGGCGACGCCGATCGCCCAGAAGGCGTACGAGGAGTACTTCCAGACGCTCGGCGGCAAGCCGGTCCATCACACGCTCGCGAACCACTGGGCGCGCGTGATCGAGATGATCGCGGCGGCCGAACGGATGAACGAGCTGCTCGCGGACCCGGGGATCACCGGGACCGACATCCGCACGATCCCGAAGGAGACGCCGACCGTCGGCATCGGCGTCGTCGAGGCGCCGCGCGGGACGCTCATCCACCACTATGAGACGGACGAGCGGGGTCTCATTCGCAAAGCGAACCTGATCGTCGCCACCCAGGGCAATTCCGCCCGCATGGCGATGAGCGTGGAGCGGGCCGCGAAGGGGCTCATCCACGGCGGCAAGGTGAATGACGGGCTGCTCAACAAGGTCGAGATGGCGTTCCGGGCCTACGACCCGTGCCACGGCTGCGCGACCCACAGCATGCCGGGCGCGATGCCGCTGGTGGCGAGGATCATCAATGCGGAAGGGCAAGTCGTCAGGACGCTGACACGCTGAGCTGGACGGGCCGGGCGCGGACGAACCCATGGGGACGCAGGGCCGGACGCGGCCGGTTTCCGTCTCACCGCGAGCGCTTTCCGGCGGGCGGCCCTCACGCCCGCGCGAGGATCGCCGTGAGCGCGTTCGGATCCACGTTGCCGCCCGAGAGGATGACGCCCACCTTCGCCCCCCGTACGCCTTCGATCCGGCCGTGAAGCAGCGCGGCCGCGGTCGCGGCTCCGCTGGGCTCCACGACGATCTTCATCCGTTCGTGGAGGAAGCGCACGGCGTCTGCGATCTCCTCGTCCGTGACGAGCGCGATCGAGTGGACGTGCGCTTTCATGATCGGAAAGGTGATCTCGCCGGGGGCCGTCGGCAGCAACCCGTCCGCGATTGACTGGGCCTGCGCCGTGGCGACGCGCTCGCCGCGCGCGAGCGAGAGGTAAGAGTCGTTTGCCTGGGCGGGCTCCACGCCCACCACGCGCGCCGACGGCCTGAGCGCGTGTGCCGCGAGCGCGCAGCCGGAGATGAGCCCGCCCCCGCCCACCGGCACGACGAGCACATCGAGATCGCGAACCTCTTCGAGGAGTTCGAGGCCGGCCGTACCCTGCCCCGCGATGATGTGCGGGTGGTCGAATGGCGGAACGAGCGTCATCCCTCGTTCGGCGCCGATCCGTCTCGCGATCTCCTCCCGCTTCCCCTCCGCCCGCTCGTAGAGGACGATCTCGGCTCCATAGCCGCGCGTCGCCGCGAGCTTCACCTCCGGGGCGTCGTTCGGCATGACGATCACGGCCGGCGCGCCGAGCAGGCGCGCGGCGAGCGCGAGCCCCTGGGCGTGATTCCCGGAGGAGTAGGAGACGACTCCGCAGGCGCGCTCGGCGCCGGTCAGGCGAACCACCGTATTGTAGGCGCCGCGAAACTTGAACGCGCCTGCACGCTGGAGGTTCTCGCACTTGAAGAACGCGCGCGTCCCCGCCCGCTCGTCGAAGGTCCGCGACGTGAGCACCGGGGTGCGGTGCGCCACGCCGTCGAGCCGGCGCGCCGCCTCCCGGACATCGTCGAAGGCGGGCGCCGGCTTCACGGCCGCAGGTGCTTCGCGAAGAACCCCGCGATCGTGTCGTAGCAGCGCACGAGGTTTTCGAACTTCAAGACGTCATGCCCTTCGTTCGAGAACATCAGATACTCGACATCCTTCCCCTTCGCGCGCAATTGCTCGACGACATCGCGTGACTCGCGCTCGACGACCCTCGGGTCGTTCGCGCCCTGGATGACGAGCAGAGGGCTGCGGATCTTGTCCATGTACGACCGCGGCGAGCGCTCGACGAGGAAGTCGCGGTCCTTCTGAGGGTCGCCGACCGCGATAGCGAAATACGGCTTCCATGTCTCCGGAATGCGGTCCATGAACGTGAGCAGGTCATACGGCCCGAACATGTCCACCGCCGCGGCCCAGAGTTCCGGGTGCCGCGAGGCGAGCATCAGCGTCATGTAGCCGCCGTAGGAGCGGCCGATGACGGCGGCGCGAGAGACATCCACGCGCGCGTCGCCCGAGAGGACCTTCATCGCATGAATGTGGTCCAGACGGTCGTCCCCGCCCCAGTCGTGGTCCACCTTCTTCGTGTAGGCGAGGCCGTAACCCGTGCTCCCACGCACGTTCGGAACGAAGACGGCGAAGCCGCGCAGCGTGAGGAACTGGATGAGCGGCATCGAGAACCAGGCGAAATTCGGCCGCTCCTGGCCCTGCGGGCCCCCGTGGACGTAGTAGACGAGCGGCCGCCTGCCGGCGAAGCCGAGCGCAGGAGACGGCAGATACAGCCGTGCGGAGACGCGGCGGCCGTCGAATGACGGGAAGGAAGCATCCTCGCCCGCCGCGAGGTGCTCGTCAGGAATGCCCAGGAGCCGCTCGCGCGTGTGCACGTTGACGCGCCGGCGGTCGGCGCCCTCGATCGTGTAGATCTGCGTCGGGGATGTCGCGGTGCAGAAGGAAAGCGCCCACCGGTCCCCGGTCTTCTCGTAGTAAGGGTTGTGCATGACCCCCTGCGACAACGTCCCGCGCCCGCAGACGACCGTGTCGAGGGTCACCTTCAGCGCGCCCTCGTCGAGGGTCCCTTCGTAGAGCCAGCTGCAGCCGTCTATGTTGTACTCGAGGAGATAGCGCCCCTTCTTCGCCGAGCGCAGTCCCACCAGTTCCCCCGCCCCTTCGTGGACGGTCCCGGCCACGGCGACCGGCCTGACGTCACCCGCTCCTGAGAGGGGCAGGTAGCCGAGCCCGAAGGTGTCCGAGAAGAGCGCCGTCACGAAGAGGAGACCCTTGTCGCCGGCAGTGAACTGGCAGCCGGTGATGGCGCTCAGCGCCACGGTCTCCCCCTCGGCACGCTGCTCCAGCGGCTTGCCGTAGAGCGGCCGCGCTCCCTCCCCCTTCGACCACAGGTAGAGAACGTGGTCGCCGACCGTGTAGGTGTCGGTGAGGATCGCCTTGGTGTGCGTCTCGTTGACGCCGTCCATCCAGCAGCCCCAGCGGCTCTCCCCCATCTTCTCGCGGCGCCCGCTCTCGATCTCCACCTGGAACGCCTCGTTGTTCTGCTCTTTCTTCGACTCGGCACTGAAGTACGCCAGGCCCCGCTCAGGGTCGCAGTGAGTGCAATGGACCCGGTAGCCCTCGAAGAATCCGCCGGAGGCGGGCTCGGGGAAGCCGCCGCCGATCGGGATGATCATCGGCTGGTAGTTCTCGTCGCCGTCCTTGTCAATCATGACGAGGATCTTCGCGAGCTTTGGGAAGATGTGGTACGCGAGGCCGCCGATCAACTCTGGATTCTGCAGCGCGATGTCCGGCGGCAGGAGAGGCTCGGGAATGCTCCCGCCCTCGTCCATGGCGTAGAGCGTGAGCCTGCCGCTCAGGTTGCTGATGAAGTAGATTCGACCGCCGGCAAGCTGGGGAACGAGGAACAAGCGCGCGGAGAGGAGAGACTCCACACGGACCATGACCGGAGCTCCTTTGCGAGAGGACCTTGGCTGACGATGGGCAGGCGCCGGTGCGGGCGCCCTCTATCTCAGCAGCGTCACCGAGCGCGTGTGCGTCACGCCTGCGGCCCTGAAACGCGCGAAATAGACCCCTGAGGACACTCTCGCACCGCGCTCGTCCAATCCGTCCCACGTGACGCGGTGTTCACCGGCCGGCCGCACGCCGCTCGCGAGCGTGCGCACTCGACGGCCGTCCACCGAGAAGACCGTCAGATCGACCGGCCCGCTCTGCGCCAGACTGTAGCGCACCGTCGTCATCGGAACGAATGGATTCGGCGCGCACCCGATCAGCGCCGTGACCCGCGGCGTGGGCTGCGGCGCGCCGACGACGACGCCGATCGCGACCGTGTGATTGAACTCGTCGCGGGCATCCACCGATGCGATCCCGAAGCCCGGCTCGCCGGCGGCAATGGCGTGGAAGGTCACCTCGGCAAGGTAGCCCTCGCCCGTGAAACCACCCTGTGCGACACCGAGGACGGCGGCGTCCACCGTCCCTGGGGCCGGCGTGAAGGCGACCGCGCCGTTGGGGCCGATCAGATCACCCGGGACCATGCTGACGGGCTCGACGACGCCCGCGTTCCACGCGAGCGACACCGACAGCCCCTGCACGAGCCCGGTGCCCCGGGCGAAGATCTTCGCCGTCACGAACGCGCCCTCTTCCACTTCACCCGGCGCCTCCAGCGTCAGCTCGTCCACCGCCGCGGGCGGAGGCTTCGTCATGCCCTTCGACAAGGCGCCGTAGTTGATCGCGAACATCATGAGATCCTCGAACTGGATCCAGTTGTCGGTCAGCGGGCGCGCGTTCACCCATAGATCCTGGGTGGGCCCCACATCCAGGCAGCCCAGCGTGTCGGCTTCGCCGAGCGCCGCGCCGTAGTGCGCGCTGAGGAAGCTGATGTCCGCCGCGCTCACGGCGTTGTCGCCGGCGCACTCGACCGACGCGTCGTGAACGTCGCCGAGGTGGTAGTTCAGCGTGCCCGGCGTCCGCGCCGACACCGGTGAGGGGTTACCGCACCCATCCTTCGCGAAGGCCACGTAGTACCAGAAACCGCGCATCGGCGGCTCGTCCGTCTGCCCGCTCGCCGTCACGCCGGTCGGGAGCCACGGCGCGCCGGGCGGATACGCGGGCGCCGCGGGCTCGGACCCCGCGTCCGGCGGATCGTCGTATTCCGGGTAGTTGCCGAAGGCCGCGCGATAGACCTCCACTTCGACGGCGTCCGCGGGCGGCGTGAACGTCACGCTGATCTTGGTCGTGCCGTCGGCGTCGTTGCCGGTCTTCACCTGGACGGCAGTGACGTTCGAGACGGCGACCGGGGGCGTGTTGTCTATCTCGACGGCGGCGACGGCGCCCGGCCAGGCCAAGATGGGGCCGTTGACGCAGTCGCGAAGGAGGACCTCCGTGATGGTGATCGTGCCGGTCCCGCCGGGAGCGGTGCTCGCGACGAAGATCGAGAGGATCGTCCCGTCCCCGGTCTGGCCGCACGGCCAGCCGAGGATGCTTCCGTCCACGGTGTAGGAGCCGCCGCCGTTGGACACCACATAGAAGGCCGTTTCGACGCCGTAGCTGCTCAGGTACGTGCCCTCGACGATGTTGGTGGTATCCGGCCCACTGCAGAGTTCCAGCCCTGCGCCGAGCTGAAGCGTAACGCTGAAGCTGCGAAGCGGCGTGGAAGTCATCCGCTCGATCATCACGGGCACTTCCACGCACGGAGTCGCGCTCGAGATGCAGATGCCCTCAAGCGGACGCGCCTCGACGAGGTCCGAATCTTCCTCGAAGGTCGCGTGGATCGTGTGGTCCGAGACGATGCTCGAGAATGTATAGAGGTTCACCGCGCCGACGGATGTGGAATCCACGAGCACGTCCGCCACGTGATAGCCCGGATCCGGGAGCATCGTGAACGAGCTGTCGGATCCGGCGGGCAGACTCACGACACCCAGTGGGTCAACCGTTCCGCTCGGACCCGCTGTGGCGGTGATCGAGAAGACATCGCCCTGGCCGACCGCGAAGTCCCCGAGCGCCGCGAACCCCGTCGCCTGCGTCGCCGCCGGAGTCCGGACGCCGACGGACTCGAACGACCAGGATGCCGGCCCGCGCCTCACCACCATGAAGCTGTCCGGATCGGCGCCGGGATCCAGGTCGCCGGGGACGAAATGGAAGGTCGCGTTGCCTCCCGAGAAGCCGAGATCCGGACCGGTCAGAGTCCAGGTGCGGTTCGCGGTCTTCGAGACATCGAGCCCGGATGCAGCGAGGAGCGGATGATCTGCGGCCGCGACCGTCGCGGCGAGCTCGCCGCCCGCGCTGACGGTGTCGAAGACCGCTTCGACCGGCGTGTAGTCGCCGCCGGTGCCGATCTCGAACGTCACCGCGGGGCCCAGTCCCGCGCCGACGTTCTTGCGGAGATTGCCGACCACATGCCCCGAGACGCGGGTGAGCGTCCCCGCCCCGGCGATCGCCAGCGTGTTCCCGCCGGTCGTCACGTTGCCGCCTTCTAGATCCAGGGTTCCGCCGATTCCGTAGCCGAGGCCCGCTCCGGCAAGCTCTACACCGGATGCATTCGCCACGCGCAGGGTCGAGCCGGGGAACAGCGTCGCGCTCGCCGCGAGCGAGAGATTCTGCGTCCCCGCGGTTCCGCCCAGCACCAGCGTGTTCTCGCCGGTCCCGTCCAGGATCGGCTGCGTTGCCTCAACGCTCGTGGAGACGATGTCGCCGAGCACGAGAACCGTTCCCGTCGTGGAGACCGTCCCCCCGAAACCCCCGCCCGTGTTGGCCGCCACGGCGGGAGACAGCATTACGCCGCCGGTGACCGTGACATTCGTGATGCCCGTCTCGTTGAGCCGGAGGGTGCCGCCCGCGGCGCCGCCTCCGGCTGCGCCCCCGAACGTGATGTTCCGGAAGCTCACGCCCACCGTGTCGGCGGCGTTCAACTCGACGGCCTGCGTGGAGGAATCGAAGTTCAGGAAGAGATCACCGAACGCGGTGCTGTCCGCGGCCAAGATGTTCGAGAGGTAAGCCCCCGACTCGTAAGAAAGAGAGCCGGCCCCCGAAGAGGAATAGTCGCCTTCGACGATCACGTTCGCGAAGTCGCTCGTCGCGAAGCTCAGCCGGTGCGCGCCGTCGGCGAAGACAGTTCCGGGGCCCACGAAGAGCGCGCCCTTGGTGAGCGCGGGGCCCGAGCCTCCCGTGATCGTCATGTCGCCGCTCAGCGTCTTGATGCCGCCGCCGGCCGTGTAGATCATCGCCGAGGCAGGATGGTTGGCGGCGTTGATCGTCTGATCCCCGGCGGCGCCGTACTCGATGATCGCTCCGTCGTCGTAGCGGTTCGGTCCCGCGGCAAGCACCGTGGCCGCGAGCCCGCTGGTGTCCGCCGTCGCGGTGGCGAGCACCCCGTCCGGCGCGACAACGACGGCCCCGTCGCCCCCGAGCGCGAACGACCCGCAATCGAGACGGCCGTTCACGGTGAACTCCCGCCCGGAACCGATCGTGACATCGTCCTCGAGCGAGTAGGACGCTCCCGCGGCGACGGTGACAGCCATCTCGAACGGAGCCGGCGGCGAGAGCCATCCCAGCCCCACGGGATTCCGCACGAGCGTCGCGTCGTCGAGATTCAAGGTGACGCGCGCATCCCTGGCGGCCGCGGCCATCAGAGTCGCGACATCGGCCGCCCTTTGGGAGTAGGTGTTTCGCAGACCCGACCGGCTCTTCGTCCCATCGCGCGCCGTTTCCACCGAGATCTCCCGCGGATCCGTGAGGTGATTCAGCACGACGCCCGTGATTCCACCCGGCAGGCGTGCGGAACCGGCACGTTTCATGGCCGATCCGCCGATCATCTTCCCGGCGCCCGTGAGGTTCACCGTGAGGCGGCCGACGTGGCTTCCGCCGCCGAGACCTCCGTACTGGAGATCGCCGCCTACGGCGATCGTGGTGGGCGTCGTGTCGCTCAGCGCGACCTGTGCGCTGCTCTCGACCGTGAAATCGTCAGCGACGGTGAATTCGGCGCCGGCCGCGAAGACCTTCGCGCCCGCGCCGCGAAGCACGAGACGATGATGCGTGACACCCCCGCCGATGCTCTGCGGGATGGAGCCCGAGAACACCGTCGCGCCGGTGCCCGCATCGAACGAGCCGGCGACTCTGGAGAACGCCCCGCGCATCTCGATCGTTCCATCGCCGACGACGACCGCCCCGCCCTCCAATGAGAGATTCCCCTCGGCAAGAAGACGTCCCGAACCCGCAAGATGCGCCGTGCCGCCGGAGATCGTCATCACGCCCGCCGCCTGAAGTTCCCCGGAGTCGGTGTAGAGATCGCCCCCGGAAAGGAGCGAGGAACCCGAAACGCGCAGGACGCCGGCTTCCAGGTGCACGATTCCGCCGAGCTGGGTGAACGCGCCTCCCGCGTCCAGCGATCCGGAACCGAATTCGACCGCAATGCTGTCCCCGATGGCCAGCACGTCGCATGCGAAGCTCCCGTTGACTTGGATGGTCGTGGGGGAGGCGGCGCTCAGCGAGACGTCCTCGGAACTCGTGGGCACGCCATCGGGGTTCCAGTTGGCGCCGTCACCCCAGAACGTCGTGCTCGCGCCCCCGTCCCAGGTGACCGGCGGGAATTCGAGGCCGATGGTGAAGAAGCCCGCGCCGGGCGTGAGATCCGCGGTGGATTCCACGACGCCAGACGCCGGATCGCCCGTGGCCGTGCCGCCGAGGGTCAGGAAGCTCCCGCCGGCGGAGGAGGCCTGCGCGACACGCGCATCAGCGATGGAGTCCACCCCGTCGTCGGACCCGAACGCGAGCCGCACACGTGCCGCCGCGTTCAGATTCTCCGTGTTGGCGATCGTCCAGTGACGTGCCGGATCGAGCGCCGCGAGCGGCTGGATGGGAGAGCCTCCGGGCGGCCCCGAGACGACTTCGGCCGTGAAGATGCGAGAGACCCCGCCGGTATCCACCTGCTTGAGAACGAGGGGACGGAACGCCCCGGACTTACCGATTGCAAAGGCGCGGTCCGTCGGCGACGCGACGTTGAACTCGATCGCAAGCGGACCGTCCACGTAGCTCTGGGCTGAACCGCCCGCAGGGTTGGCCACGGAGTTCGCGAGCGTGAGCAGGTCGCCCGCCGACGTCGCCAGCACGCCCGAGTTCAGCGTGAGACCCGCCGTCACCGTGAGACCTCCTCCGGAGAGCGTCACGCCGTTCGGATTCGCGATCGTGAGCCCCGCGATGGAGCGCCCCGGCGGGATCTCGAAACCGGCCGTCCTGTGCGAATTCTCCTCCATGTAGAGAACGCTGCAACCCGCAGTCCCGGGGTTGAACACAGGCGCCTGGTCATACGATCCCGCCGTCACGGCAAGACCCGCGGTGCCGATCTGAGTCACGGCCGAGGTGGCGCCGCCGTTTCCAAGCGTGATCCTGTTGCTGTTTCCCAGCAGCCCGCGCAGCAGATCCACGCGGAGGACCGGGAGGTTCGCCGGGATTCCCGCGGAGATCGTCACGCCCGCGAGGTTGTCCACGATGAGGCCGTCGAGCGCTCCTTGCACCGCGCCGGAGCCGGCGTAAGTCTGAGGCCCCGCGGCGCCCTGGAATCGGATCCGGCTGCCCGCCGTAGACCCGACAAGCGTTCCATCGTTGGTGAAGGCCGCACCGAGCTGATAAAGAGAGAAGCCGCCCAGATCGAGAGTGGCCCCGGGGAGAATAGACGTGTTCACGAAGACCTTGGTCTGCGGCGTCCCCGCGAACAACACGACCCTTCTGCCGCTGGATCCGTTATCCACGACCAGACCCGGAAGCGGACCGACGATGTTGAAGAGCGCATCGGAAGCCGTCGCGCCGTTGCCGATCTGAAGCGTTCCTCCGGTCAACGAGGTGACGGTCGAGCTGATCTTGTAGTCGAGGCGCGTAGACGGAGCGGTGCTCGGCTGCACCAGAACGATCGTGCCGCCGCTCATGACGTAATTGGTAGTCGTGGAGCTGAGATCGAAGGACGCGACACCTGAGGAGGTGTTGCCCATGGTCGCGACGCTCACCACTCCGCCGGATTGGTTGTAGGTCACGGCGCTGGCCGTTCCGAGGCGGCCGGCGAAGGTGAACGCTCCGCCCTCGATCACGAACTCCGCGCCCGCGGATGCGCCCATCGTGTTCCCCGCCGCGGTGCCGACGAAGAACGTCCCCTGCGTGATGCGGATCTGGCCGTTGTTCGTTGGAGAACCGTTCTGACCCGCCACGACCACGTTCGGGTTGTTGAGCCAAAGGCCGGATGTCACGGGGATCACGTACGAGGCCGTCGTGAAGATCCGATTCGTCAGAGAGAACGTGCCGCCCAGCTGCACCGTTCCGCTCACCAAGGTGATGAAGCCAGCGACGTCGGTCGTATCGCCCCGCACGCTGAGATGGCCGGGAGTGATAAGCAGCAAGGGGGTCCGGCTCGTGCCCTTGTTCACGGTCACGAAACGGACGTCGGTCGTCGGACCGGCTCCCGTGAAGGAGACATCATCGGAAGAGATGAATCGGATCGAAGCGCCCGCTTGGTCCGCATTCGTGCTGAAATCGAGCGTGCCGTCGTTCACGAGTCCCCCGCTCACGAGGAGCAGATGGCTCGTGACCGTGCTGCCGGACGACGCGGTGCGGAATTCGCCTCCCGCTTGTATCCTCACGTCGTGTCCGACCGTGAGGGCTCGCGCCGAGATCGGATCGAATTCGAGCACACCCGAGTTCCCCTGGCCGATCGTGAGATCCCAGCAGGAGGCCGAAGTGTCAATGATGACGGTGTGCCCGTCGGATATCACGACGTCGTCGCTCCGGCTCGGCACCAGGCCGTACAACCAGGTGGAAGGCTCGCTCCAGTTGCCGCTGGCGACGCTGACGAGTTCCCCGGGAGGATCCGTGGTCTGGCTCCCCTCCAGATACCCCGAAGGCGCGCTGGCCTCGTTGTTGGCCGTGATCCTGTATGCGTACATCGTCCCGGGCGACAGACCCGCCTGGGCGATCGAGTACGCGGTCCCCTGGCCTCCGACCGAGTTCGAGGGGACGTTCCCCACACCCTCGTACGGCCCGTCTTCGGTCGAGCGCTCGACGACGAAGAAAGTCTCGGTGGTGGAGCTGTCGGCCCAGACAACGTTGAACGAGCTCTGCGTGAGTTCCTCGAAGGAGAGATTCCGCGGTTGGGCCGGCGTGACGTTCTCTTCGGGGACGAGGGAGAGCATCGTGTTCGACTCCGGGATCACGGAGAGCGCGTTCTGCGGAGTCGCGCTGAAGCTGTCGGAATCGGCGAACTGGAGCGTGAGAAGCTCGCTCGCGGCCGGCACCGCGGAGATCGCGGGCCCGTTGATGCCAGTCGTGTACGAATAGACCCCCGCGCCGGCCGTCATCGTCCCATAAATGAACTCGATGACGCCGCTCGACTCGTGCAGCTTGACCTGGAAGTTCAGGGAGGGCGCCGTGTCCTCATGCACCTCGAGCGCAATCCACTCGACGGTCAGCACGCGGTTCGGCGCGGAGCCGGACAGCTCATGCTTGAGGCTGGCGTCGAGCGACGCCTGCGTGCCCGGGTTGCCCGCCGTGATGAGTTCTTCGTACATGGGCGCGATCGCCAGAAGCGTCCCGCTCGTGGCGCTGAATTGCGTGTTGGAGTAGCCGAATGCGCCGATCCCGTTCCCGATCGCAGCGGAAGCCGAAAGATCGATGAAGCCGTTCGTCGAGACGCTGAGCTGCGTGAATGCTTGGCCGTCGTAGTAGAAGGTGAAGCCGATCGGGGTGGCGGCGCTGCGATTGTCGTCGGTGCTCGTCCCGTTGCGCCATGCGGAGAAGCTCGACCCGGTGGTCGCGATGGATGAGTAGGTGATTCCCGTGGTTCGCGTGACCGGCAAATAGCGAGCCACGCTCTGCGCGTAGAGCGCGGAGCCCGGAAGCAGCATGGCCAGACCGAGAAGGAGCGGGATCGGCTTCATCGGACAACCTCCGCGCCGGAGCAGGAGGCTTTAAGAATAGCGGATGGACACGATGCAAGGGAACGGCGCAGGCGCGGGAGGTGCGAATCGAGACTCGATGGGCGTTGTCCGCGAGCGTCCTGCGAGCGGGAAGCACGCTTTGAACAAGACACCCGAAAGTCCGTAGTTCCCGAGATGAGCAGGCGGGTCACGGCCGGCCGCATCGAGGCCGGTCCAGGCGGAATCAACGGGCGCGAACTTCGCATGATGTCATCATGAAACCCATGAGATCGGTCGCCGTGCGCCGGGAATGATCTGCAGCACCTAATGATACAACACTTGAGTCCCGCTTGTCAAGAAACGAAGCCCCTGTTCATGGTCCGCCGCTTTCCGGTCCGCGCCTTGACACCCGCAAACACGCCCCGCTAGAGTCTCTCCGGCGTTCGCAGCCGCCCTTCGTCCCGCGATCGGGAGGCGACATGGACTCGATGCTGAAGCCCACAGGGACTCTCGATGCCTCGGCGCTTGTTCGCGTGCGGGATATGATCGTCGGCCTCGATGCGCTCGTTCCGCTCCTCGACGGCCGTCGCGTCCGCTACGTCAATCTCGACAACGCCGCGAGCACGCCGGCTCTGAGGCCGGTCCTCGACTCGGTGAGCCGTTTTCTCGAGTGGTACTCGAGCATCCATCGCGGGACGGGCTTCAAGTCATGGCTCTCGTCGAGCCTCTACGACGAGGCACACGAGTGCGTCTCCTCCTTCGTGGGCGCCGATCAACGAACGCACGTCGTCATCTTCGGGAAGAACGCGACGGAGGCGATCAACAAGCTGTCGTACCGCCTGGCGCTTCGCCGTGAAGACGTGGTCCTGACGACGCTCATGGAGCACCACTCGAATGATCTTCCGTGGCGCGGCAAAGCGACCGTCGCCCACCTGCCGGTCACCGATGAAGGCGCCCTCGACATGGGGGCCGCGGAGAGGGCGTTCAAGAAGCACGAAGGCCGCGTGCGGCTCCTCGCCGTCACGGGCGCATCGAACATCACGGGGATCATCAATCCGATCCAAGAGCTGGCGCGGCTCGCTCATCGCCACGGCGCCATGATCCTCGTGGACGCCGCCCAACTCGCGCCGCATCGCCGTCTCCGCATGGGAACGACGGATGATCCGGCGCACTTGGACTTCCTGGCGTTCTCCGCGCACAAGATGTATGCGCCGTTCGGGACCGGCGTGCTCATCGGGCCGCGGGAGATCTTCCTCACCGGCGACCCGGAGTATGTGGGCGGCGGCACGGTGGACATCGTGAGCCTCGACGATGCCTACTGGGCCCACCTTCCCGACCGCGAAGAAGCCGGCACCCCGAACGTCGTCGGCGGCATCGCGCTGGCCAAGGCGATCCGGGTGCTCGAAGAGATCGGCATGGACGCCGTCGCCGCGCACGAGGCGGAGCTGACCTCACTTCTCCTCAGGGGCCTTCACGAGATCGAAGGCGTAGAGATTCTGGGGCCGAAGGAGCCCGAGCACGCCGGCGACCGGCTCGGCGTCGTGTCGTTCAATCTTGCCGGGATCCCGCACGCGCTCGTGGCCGCCGTGCTCTCATACGAGGCCGGCATCGGCGTGCGCCACGGCTGCTTCTGCGCACATCCGTACCTGAAGCGGCTTCTGGGGACATCGGAGGCTGAAGCCGGCCGCATCGAGGAAATGATCCGCCGTGGAGACCGCTCGGAACTCCCCGGCGCCGTGAGGGCCTCCTTCGGTATCTACAATACGCACGAGGAAGTTGATCAGCTCCTGCAGGCCCTTCGCCGCATCCGCGCCGGGTCGCATCGAGGGCGTTACCAACTCGACTTGCGGACCGGGTCCTACTACCCCGAGGGTTTCAACGTCCGCCTGGGCGATTACTTCGAACTCTAAGCTCATGTTGCGCGGCCCGCGCCACCCTGTCAGAATCGCGAACCTATGGTGACGAAGATCCTGGCCGTCCTCTCCGGCTTCGTGCTCTCGACGATCGCCGCCCTCGGATATACAGGGATCGTGCTTCTGATGGCGATCGAGAGCGCTGCGATCCCGCTGCCTTCCGAGATCATCATGCCGTTCTCGGGCTACCTCGTGAGCACCGGCCGATTTCAGCTTCTGTGGGTCTCGCTGGCCGGCGGCCTCGGATGCCTGATCGGGAGCGTCGCGACGTACTACCTCGGACTCTGGGGCGGGCGCCCGCTCCTCATGAGGTACGGTCGCTACGTGCTCATCAGCCGCCACGACCTCGACCGCGCCGATCGGTGGTTTGCGCGCTACGGCGATGCGACCGTCTTCTTCGCGCGCCTTCTGCCGGTCATCCGCACCTACATCTCGGTCCCGGCCGGCGTCGCGCGCGTGCCGATCTTCAAGTTCTGTGTCTACACTTTCGTCGGGTCCGTGATCTGGTCCTGGCTGCTCGCGTTCGTCGGAATGAAGCTCGGAGAACGGTGGGACTCGCTGCGAGGCCTCTTCCACAAGATGGACCTCGTGATCGGTATCCTGGTCCTCGCTGGGGTGGTGTGGTTCGTGTGGCATCACTGGAAGGACCGCGTGCGCGGTGAGCCGGAGCCGGTGAGCGTAGAAGCGGAAGGACCGCCGAAGAAGAACTGATTCAACGGCGGTCGCGTTGCGATCCGCCGCGCACAGCAGATCGGGCCGCCCGGCATGTGCCGGACGTCCCGTTGTTGTGGTACGCCCAGGAGGAGTCGAACCCCCAACCTTCTGGTCCGTAGCCAGACGCTCTATCCAGTTGAGCTATGGGCGCACTGAAACTGGCGGAGAGGAGAGGATTCGAACCTCCGGTGGAGTTATTATCCCCCACAACCGCTTAGCAGGCGGCTGCCTTCAGCCTCTCGGCCACCTCTCCGTGAAAGGGGTACGGAAGCCGAACGCCTCGGCCGGTTCCCCTGATCTCCAGACTGATTGTAAGCCGGTTCCGCGCTGGCGGAGGGAGTAGGATTCGAACCCACGGACCTTTCGGTCAACGGTTTTCAAGACCGCCGCCTTAGACCACTCGGCCATCCCTCCGCGATAGCCGCAGTCCGTTGCGACTAAACGAGTTCTGGACTTAGCGCGCCCAGAGTCGCAGGCGATCGCTCCCTCCCCCGTTTCGTCCCCGGCGCGCGTCGTCAACACCGCTCCGGAGACTAGCACAGCCTGGCTCCCCGATGCACCAGGGAACACACCCACCGTCTGGACCGACGAGCCCCGCGTACGGCCCCAACGAGGCCCGCAGGCGCGGACGCCCGCAGGCCCCCGTGGCCCCCCCCCTCGACGATCCGGCGACTCCGATTCTCGTCGGGGTTCGTCGGGCTCAAGGCACCGCGTTCCCGGCCGATAAGAAGAACCTAAGAAGAAAGAAGAAGAAAGAATCCGAGGAGCCAAATGACCCAAGAATCCCTGAGAGAAATCTTCCTCGAGGAAGCATCGGAGTTGCTCGCGGAATTGGAATCGGGCGTTCTGCGCCTGGAATCCGGGGCCGCGGATTCCGACACCATCCATGCGATCTTCCGCTGCGCGCATTCCCTCAAGGGGAGCAGCGCAATGGTGGGGCTCGACCAAATGGCCCACTTCGCGCACGCCGTGGAAGAATTGCTCAATGGACTTCGCTCGGAGAACGTTCAGTCAACGCCGCGAGTCGTCGAGCTCCTGCTGACGTCCACGGATACTCTGCGGCGGATGCTGGAGGAGTCGCGCCGGAACGAATCGTGTTCCGCCGAGGACGAGCACGTCCGCGAATCCCTGCAGGCCGCGTTGCGGGACGTCGCCGCGGGCTGCGACACCGAAATCGAACCGCCGCGGACGACCACGTCCCTCGCCCCCCCTTCCGAGCCGAAGACGACCTACGACATCCGATTCCGGCCCCCGCGCGACTTGCTGCGCCGAGGGCTCGATCCGATCCACCTCATCATGCAGCTCGAACGGATCGGCACGCTGGTCCGGGTGTCCCCCGACATGAGCGACCTTCCGGAACTCGAACAGATGTCGCCCGAGGAATGCTACCTGGGATGGGACATCCGGCTCGAAACGAACGCGACAGTCGAGGCGATTGCAGAGCGTTTCGAATTCGTGGGCGATCCCGCAGCGATTTCGATACGAGCAGCATCCGATGATGGTCCGGAGACCATGGACCGCGAGACCCGGGCGCGAGGAAGCGCACCGCCGTCCGTCGAAGGTTCGAGCCTCCGCGTGGGCACCGACAAGGTGGATCGGCTCATTGACCTCGTCGGCGAGCTGGTGATCACGCAATCAATGATCGTCCGAACGGTCGGCCATTTCGCTCCGGAGGATCTCCCCTCTCTTGAGGAGTCCGTGGCCCGCATGGACCGGCAAGCGCGAGAGCTGCACGAGCGGATGATGGCGGTGCGCACGGTCCCTCTGCGCTCGCTGCTCGGCCGCTTTCCCCGGCTCGTGCGCGACGTGGCCGCCGAGCAGAGCAAGCAGATCCGTCTGGAGACCGACGGGGAGGATACGGAGATTGACAAGGCGGTGATGGATCTCCTCGCGGATCCGCTCAACCACCTTGTACGCAACGCCATTGATCACGGCATCGAAGACCCCGCGACCCGTCAGGCCGCGGGCAAGAACCCCGCCGGCGTCGTTCGCATCGCGGCCAGGCAGTCGGCGGGCCAATTGCTCATCGAGGTTTCCGACGACGGCCGCGGGCTGGACCTGGACGCGATTCTCGCGAAGGCGGCGGATCTCGGAGTGACCGCGCCCGGAGAGACCCCCTCGGACGAGGAGATCCGCGACCTCATCTTCCACCCCGGGCTCTCGACGGCGGAGAAGGTGACGCAGATCTCGGGACGCGGCGTCGGCATGGACGTCGTGCGCAAGAAGCTCGAAAGCGCCGGCGGTCGGATCGCCGTGGAGAGCCAATGCGGGCAAGGCACCCGATTCCTCGTGTCGCTTCCGCTCACGCTGGCCATCATCGAGGGCCAGTGCCTCAAGGCGGCCGGCCGGACATACGTTCTCCCGCTGACCGCCATCGCCGAGTCCGTGCGTCCGGGCGCAGGCTCCATCTCGCAGATGCCGCGAGGAGCCGAGGCCATCCTGGTTCGCGGCAAAGCGCTTCCCCTGGTGCGACTCGCCGATCTCCTCGGTCACGACACCGATCGAGCCGACGCCACGGAGAAGATCGCGGTGGTCGTCACCCAGGACGGCTTCTCAGCGGCCGTCCTCGTGGATGAACTCTCCTCTCAGCAGCAGGTTGTCATCAAGAGTCTCAACACCCACTTCACACGCAGCGACGGGATTTCGGGCGCGACGATTCTGGGAGATGGTCGCGTCGCGATGATCCTGGACGTCGCGGGTCTGCTGGCGCTCGCCCGGAGATCGCGGGGGGATTCCGGCGACCGGCAGCTTCGCGGCCGCGCACGAGCGGCCGCAATCCCCGCGGCGGCAGCCGCCTTTTCGGCAGAGAGCGCGACAGGAACGGAGGGTCGAACATGAGCTGGTTTCGAAACAGAAGGACCTTTACGAAGCTGATGATCGCCAACGGCCTCGCAGCGACCCTCACGGTTGCGCTCGGGATCGTCACACTGGTCCTCATGGGAGGCATTCAGGAGAACCTGGAGCTGACGACCGGTCATGATGTCCTGCTCCTGGAGAAGCTGGCGACCATCCAGGAGGACACGCACCTCGCCCGTGCCCTGGAGGTCGAGCACGTGCTGGCGGCGGATCCCCAAATCAAGCGGGAATGCGAGACGGAAATCGCCAGGCTGGACGTCTCGATCGAAGGCGCAATGACGGCGATCGAAGGCGCCAGCCTGTCCCCCGAAGAGCGCAGGCTGCTCGAATCGTTCGACCGTTCCTGGGAGCGCTACAAGCAGGCACGCGATTCCCAGGCGCTTTCCCCGAGCAGCAAGGGCCAGGAAGAGCTGGCCTGGGCCGCGTCGCTTGGAACCGTCAAGTCGGCATTCGAGGAGACGAGCGGTCCGCCGGACCAACTGCTCGCGATGCAGATCCAGTCGGCCGACGAACGGGCCGAACACGGACGATCGGAGTACGGGTACGCGCGCCGCCTCGCGTTGGCTCTCATGGTGCTGACTGTGGCAGTCGCCGTCGCCTTCGGATTGGGAATCGCGCGCAGCATTTCCGGCCCTCTCTCGAGGGCGTCGCGAGTGCTCGAATCCGTCGGGGCCGGCGACCTCACCTCCCGGCTGGATTACGCCTCCTCCGATGAGATCGGGGAGATGGCGGGATCGCTGGATCGCTCACTGAACGCGATGCGGACGACACTCGGCGACGTTCGCGCCGCCGCCGGGCACGGAGCCGCGGCGGCGCAGCAGTTGACCGCTTCGGCGCAGCAGCTTTCGAGCGGAGCCCAGGAGCAATCCGCCTCTCTGGAAGAGACGGCCGCCGCCCTGCAGCAGATCACGAGCGCGGTCAAGCAGAGCGCGGAGAATGCGCGAGAAGCGAACCGGCTTGCCATGGACTCCCGCACGGTTGCCGAGAAGGGCGGCGGCGTGGTCGCCGCGGCGGTCGGCTCGATGTCGGAGATCAACGAGGCGTCGAAGAAGATCGCGGAGATCATCACGACGATCGACGAGATCGCATTCCAGACCAATCTCTTGGCGCTGAACGCGGCTGTCGAGGCGGCCCGCGCCGGCGAACAGGGCCGCGGGTTCGCGGTCGTCGCGACAGAGGTCCGCAATCTGGCGCAGAGGAGCGCGACGGCTGCCAAGGAGATCAAGGGTCTCATCCGCGACTCGGTGGCCAAGGTTGACGCAGGGTCCGATCTGGTCAACGAATCGGGCCGGACTCTCGCCGAGATCATCACCTCGGTGAAGCAGGTGACGGAGATCATGTCCGGCATCGCGACCGCGGCGCAGCAGCAGTCTGCGGGCATCGAGCAGCTCAATATCACCGTGGCGCAGATGGACCAGGTGCTCCAGTCGAACGCGGCTCAATCGGAGGAGCTGAGCTCGACTTCCGAGGCGCTCTCGTCGCAGGCCGAGGAACTCCTGACGCTCGTCCGCCGGTTCAAGCTGGACGACGGCGATGCGGCCCGTGTCTCCACGACCGCGCCTCCGAGCCGGGGATTCGAGCGTCCCAGGCGCCTTCAGGCCGCCGTGTTTCCGATCTCCCCACCGTCCGCCGCGAGGCCGAGAACCGGACTGCGCCGTTCGGCAACAGGCGGGACCATGCCGCAATCGGATGAAGCCGATGGATTCGTCGAATTCTAGGAGGGCGGCATGACCCGACAGCTTGATCAACGAAGCGACGCGCGCGAGGAACGCCGGGGCACTCAGGTCCTGACGTTCAGGCTCGGAGACGCGGAGTACGGGCTCGACATCCTGTCGGTCCAGGAGATTCGCGGCCAGGCTCCGATCACCGCCGTCCCGAACACGCCGGCCTACGTCAAAGGCGTGATGAACCTTCGCGGAGCCGTGATCCCGGTGCTCGATCTGGGCCTCAGGCTCGGCGGCTCGGCGGTCGGGGAAGCTCCGCTCGCCGTGACGATCGTCGTCCGCCCGCAGACAGCCGCCGTCGGGCTGGCCGTGGACTCGGTCTCGGACGTGCTGACGTTCACGGACTCGGAGCTTCAGCCTCCGCCGGACCTCGGCAGCAACTCCGTGCCGTTCATTCGCGGCGTTGTACACACGGCCGATAAGCTGTGTCTCATCCTCGACGTCGAGAGAATCCTCTCCGAGGAAGTGACCGCCGCCGGAGAGGCAGCGTGATAACGGCGAAGCGTGCGGCGTGGCCGGCACTTGAAAGCGCGGCCCCGCTTCCGGCCCAGAACGAGATCCACCTGGGTCACGAGGAGTTCACCCTGCTCCGAGATCTCGTTTGCGCCAGGACCGGCATCGAACTCAAGCCGGCGAAGCGCGAACTCTTGAAGGTGCGCCTCAGGAAGAGGCTTCAGAGCCTCGGACTCGGGTCGTACCGCGCCTACCACGATCTGTTGACGCAACGGGACCGGAGTGGCGAGGAGATCGCCCGCCTCATTGACTCGATCACAACCACGAAGACGGAGTTCTTCCGGTCGCCGGAGCAGTTCGAATACATGGCCCGCGATTGGCTCCCCCGCCGGATAGCCCTTGCGGCCGAGACCGGGGAGCGGCGCTTGCGGATCTGGAGCGCCGGATGCAGTTCGGGCGAGGAACCTTTCACGATCGCGCTCGTTGTTCTGGAGGCCCTCGGCGCGTCCGCCGGGTCGTGGGACGTGAAAATCCTCGGCTCGGACATCAACAGAGGAGTACTGGAACGCGCCGCGACCGGAGTGTACACAGCCGAGCAAGCGTCCGGCGTGCCGGGCAACCTTCTCAGGCGCTACTTCCTTCGAGGCATCGGCTCGAAGAGCGGCCTGCTCCTCATAAGACCGGAGGTTCGCCGTCTCGTCACGTTCACGCGGATCAACCTCCTCGACGACTGGCCGATCGCGAGCCGGCTCGACGCCGTCTTCTGCCGGAACGTGCTGATCTACCTCGACGGAGGCGTTCAGCGGGAAGTGACGCGGAGATTCGTCACGACACTCAATGATGGCGGTCTCATCTTCCTCGGGCACGCGGAGCACGCCCACGGACGCCTGAACGGGCTCCGTTCGCTCGGGGACGCAATCTATGCCGCGGCGCCGAGCCCGCCGGGCTGACGGACCAATCAGGAGGAGACTCGATGGCATCCACAGTGGTGATCGCCGATGATTCAAGAACGGTGCGCCGGATGGTGCGCGAGGCGCTCGAACAGGACTCGCACCTGGTCCTCGAGGCGTGTGACGGACAGGACGCGCTCACCGTTCTCGAATCGAACGCTGCCGACCTGGTCATCACCGACGTCAACATGCCGAGGATGGACGGTCTCAGTCTTGTCCGCGCGATTCGACAGTCTCAGCAGAACCGCTTCGTGCCGATCCTGGTGCTGACCACCGAAAGCGGCTCGGACATGAAACAGAAGGGCCGTGACGCCGGAGCCACTGGCTGGATCGTCAAGCCGTTCGAGGCAGGCACGCTGCGTGAGGTCGTACGCCGAGTACTGAGAAAGGACGCCGCATGAGCGCGCTCCCCGAAGAAACACGGGCCGCGCCCCGGTCCGAGGTCCCCGAGATCGTGCTCTTCATCGGAGGGGTCTACGCATCCTCGAATCCCGTCGTCGTGAGGACGCTGCTCGGGTCGTGCGTGGCGGTGTGCCTCTTCGACCCCAAGCGATGCATCGGAGGGATGAATCACTTTCTGCTTCCCGAAGGCGCGTCGCAACAGCCCGGAGACACCGCAACGCGTTACGGTGTGCACGCGATGGACCAGCTGATCGGAGCGCTCATGAAGCTCGGCGCCGAACGGAGCCGGCTCGTCGCGAAGGTCTTCGGAGGCGGTCACGTCGTGGGCGTCAACCCCGATGCGTTCGCGGTCCCGAGGAGGAATGTGGACTTCGCCCGCCAATTCCTCTGCGATGAAGGGATGCCCGTTCTGAGCGAGGACGTCGGCGGGTACAGCCCGCGGGAGGTCCGCTTTCACGCCACGAGCGGCAGGGCGAGGGTGCGCCGGATCGTAGGGCTCACGACACGCGCGCGGCTGCTCCACCGGGAGCGCCAGTGGAATCAGAAAAGCGTCTCGTTCGGGGACGTCACGCTCTTCTGATGACCCCGCCGAGCGAAAAGGTCCGAGTGCTTGTCGTGGACGACTCGGCCGTCGCCCGCCACGTCATCTGCGGCCTGCTCGGTCGAGATTCGCGCATTGATGTCGTCGGCGTCGCCTCCGATCCCTACGCCGCGTGGGAAGCGATTGGGCGACTCCGGCCCGACGTCCTGACCCTCGACGTCGTGATGCCGCGGATGGACGGCCTGTCGTTCCTGGAGAAGCTCATGCGGGCCCGGCCGATGCCGGTCGTGATGGTCTCGACCTACACGGCCGCCGGCTGCGCCGTCACACTTCGCGCGCTCGAATTGGGAGCGGTGGACTTCGTCACAAAACCACGTCTCGGGGCGGGCGACTCGGGAGCCGGGCTCGCCTCGGACCTGGTCGAGAAGGTGATGGCAGCGGCCCACGCCCGCGTTCACCGGACGAGGCCGGCGGTCGAGAGTCCGTCGCTCGAGCGGCGCGAGAGGACGGAACCGGCCCTTGCGCAACGCGTGATCGCGCTCGGCGCCTCGACGGGCGGACCTCAGGCGATTCGGGCGTTCCTGCAGGCGCTCCCTCCCGGCTGCCCCGGGGTGGTTGCCGTGCAGCACATGCCGGAGACCTTCACGCGCGCGTTCGCCGACCGCCTCGACGGCCTCTGCACCGTGCGCGTGCGCGAGGCCGAAGACGGGGCCGCGGTTCTCACCGGCAGCGTTCTCCTGGCTCCGGGCGGGCGCCACATGAGGCTGACGAGATCGGGCAACGCGCTCGTCGTCCGGCTGGACGACGGCCCTGCCGTCAACCGGCACAGACCGTCTGTTGATGCGCTGTTTCACTCCTGCGCCGCCGAGGCCGCTCGAGAC
Organism: Candidatus Eiseniibacteriota bacterium; assembly: GCA_020052115.1. Lineage (GTDB taxonomy): Bacteria > Eisenbacteria > RBG-16-71-46 > JAGVPR01 > JAGVPR01 > JAGVPR01. Next base: position 8,175 of record JAGVPR010000109.1, on the reverse strand, counting down.
ACGACAGGCATCCTCATGACCGGCATGGGCAGAGATGGGGCTGAGGGACTCCTGGCCATCCGCGAGGCAGGCGGCCGGACTCTTGCGCAGGACGAGTCGAGCTGCGTCGTCTACGGAATGCCGAAGGCGGCCGTTGACCTCGGGGCCGCGGAGCGAACGCTGCCGCTCGAAGATCTCGCGCCGGCGGCCCTAGCCATGGCGGCCGAGGAACCTCCACGAGCACCGGGTCGCGTGATCAAATCGTCTATTCGCGGTCGCGCCCGGTGAGCGGGTTGCGGCCGGTCAAAGGAGGCCGGAAATCATGCCAGCTGAGTACATGACATCGGATGCCGGCTGCGTTCTGCTGCTCTCCGGCACTGTTGACATCTTCGACTCAGCGTCGCTGCACGACGCCGCGAGAGAGGCCGCGAAGAGCGGTGGCAACGAGGTCAGCATCCATCTGCACGCGGCGACGGCGATAGACACCTCCGCCACACAGATCTTGCTGGCGCTCAGGCGGGCGACGCAACGCCGCGGGGGTCGGGTTCTCTTCTGCGGCGCGCCCCGATCCATCACTGCGTTCTGGACCGCCGGCGGGCTCGCCCAGGAGCTGTCCGGCGAACGCTGAGCGCTTGCCCCTGCTTGCGGAAACCCCGCGCAACCCGCGCCGCTCAGGCTGCGAGCGGTAGAGCTCCGGCCGACTGCGAAGGAACCGGCAGAGGAACCCGGATCGAGAACATCGTCCCCTGACCAACCTCGCTCTTGACGTCAATCGTCCATTCATGCGCCTCCACGATGCTGCGGCAGATCGCGAGCCCCAGGCCCGTGCCCTTGGCCTTGGTCTGGCGCCCCGTGTCGGTCTGCCGATACTTCTCGAACAGCAGCGGAATCTGGTCCGCAGCGATTCCGCTTCCCGTGTCGGCCACATAGAATTCCATCGTGGATTCATCCGTGTCGGATTCCACGCGCCAGCCGAACCGAACCGTTCCGCCGACGGGCGTGAACTTGATCGCATTCGAGAGCAAGTTTCCCATCAGTTGCTTGAGCTTCTCCTTGTCCGCGCGGAAGAGCGCCGGCCGCGCTGATGGCTCATCGAGCAGGGTCAAGCCGGCTTTCTCAGCCTGCAGACGGTAGAGAGGAAGCACTTCGGCCGCGAGATCGAGCAGTTCGACATCATCGAGCCGAAGCTCCATGCGACCAGCCTCGATCTTGCTCAGGTCGAGGAGATCGTTCACGAGGCCCAGCATCGAGCGGGATGAGTCGCGATTGAGATCCAGAAACATCCGCTGCTCCTCGGTCAAGGGTCCCGCTGCCTCGCTGAGCAGGAGTTCTGCTGATTCGAGCAGTCCCGACAGCGGCGAGCGCAGATCGTGGACGACCATCGCCTGGAAATCAGAGCGGAGACCCTCGAGACGATTCATGCGGACAAGATAATCCGCTACGAGCGACAACTCCTCCCGAACGAGATCGAGGACGAGTTGCGTGTGCACCTTCGGTTGGCCGCGCAGCATCAGAGAGAGCGCGCCGCACGGTTCGCCACGAGCTTCGAGCGGGATCTGGCAGATGTGGAGCCCACGGCGCGCCTTCTGAGATCCTCGTCCCTCGCTCCCCGCCAACCCGCCCGACGCGACGATCTCCCGGCGCACCGTCTCTGAACGCGGACTTCCCTGAACGAGCACGTCAACATCGTTCTCGGCGCCCGGCTCTCGGGCCATCACATAGTCCACATCGCCACGGAACAACGGGAGCGTAAGAACGGCCAGACGGAAGTCGAGAAGCGCGGTGAGGAAGGCGAGCACTTCCGCCGCCAGCGTCGCAGGGTCCTGCGAATGATGACCGATGCGCCGCAGGCCGCTCACGACCGTGGAGTCGAAGAGAAGTCTATCGAGAAGATGCGCGACGCGGGACTTAATGCCGCTGCCGGACATGTCCGGCTTCGTGCGTAGTTCGCCAGACGTCAGGAATGGCGGTCGCGGCGCTGCCGTCGCAAGCAGCCTAGAGATCGCGGGGAGGAGTTCCGTCTGCGCCACGTTCTTCCCGACGAACAGATCAGCCCCCGCCTGTGAGGCCCAGAACCGATCGAGTTGGTCGTTGAGACCGGTGAGGAGAATGACCGGCAGGTGTCCCGTCAACGGATCCGACTTCAGGAGCCGGCACATCTGGTAGCCGTCGAGCTCCGGCATCACGATGTCGGATACGATGAGATCAGGATGATCCCGATAGGCGCAGGTGATTCCCTCAATGCCGTCCCTTCCCGTCGCGACCTCATGGCCCGCGCCGGTCAGGAGGACGCGCATGGCCTCGATGGAGGTGGCGCTGTCATCCACGATGAGTATCTTCTTCGCATCACTACTGTTGGGCATCTGGACCTCCGCACCGATGTCGGACGGCGGTGTGAATCCCGCGGGGCCCGAGGAGTGACTCAACTTTGACTTTCGGAAGTCCGCGGCGCTTTCTTCATCTGCGCCTTTGTGGTTGGAGCGAACCCCGGCGCCGTGCATCCTGCAATGGCGCGTTGGATACTGCCCGGCGGCCGCCGCAAGCGCACCAACAAGAAAGGAGGCGCCGGTCTGTCCAGCGCCTCCCCCGCTTTGCGCATTCTCACCGCTGAGTGCTCACCGGATAAGGACGAGCCTCCTCGAGAGAACCTTGTTCCCCGCCTCGAGCCTGCAGAAATACACGCCCGACGCCGCTGGAGCGCCGCCCTCGTCGTTGCCGTTCCAGGCCGTCGCGCTCCAGCCCGAAACCCGCTCGCCCTGGAGGAGTGAGCGCACCTTGCGCCCGGAGACATCGTAGATCCGCAGCGTGACCTTCTGTCCCGGGGCGGGAACGAAGTACCGGATCTCGGTTCGCGGATTGAACGGATTCGGACGGCTCTCGGCCAAGATCACACGCCGCGGCGCGTCCGCACCACCCTCCTCGACCGAGATGACGGGCTCGAAGCCGGTGATCGAAAAATCGTCCACCGCCGCCTCGACGAGCGAGGCGAGGTTGACGTCGCTTGCAATGAACCGGAAGCGCACGTTCGCCGTCAGCGTGATGTACTGGTGCAGCTGGAAGGAGTACTGCGCCCAGGAGTTGCGGTTCTCCAAGGTGTACTCCAGATCCACCCAGGTCGTTCCGTTGTTCGTCACCTGGACCTGCCAGTAATCGTCGCCGGCCCCGGAGCCGAGGCTGTTCGTGTACCACCGCCAGTACGACACGAACGCCACGGTGTAGCTGGAGAGATCGAAGACCGGCGAGAGGAGAGTCGTCTTGCCGTTGTCAACATCGTACTGGCCGACGCTCGTTCCGGCTGCGAGCTGCGTGGCATAGCAGTTGATGCCCGGCGCCCCGGTGTGGTCATCCTCGGGCTGAACCTGAGCGGTTCCAGTGGTCGTCCCCTGAGGATCCCCGCGTTGCCAGACACCCGTGGTCGCGTTGTCGCCCGCCGCCCCGACCGTCCAGCTCCCCGCCGACTCGAAATCATCGGCAAGGATGACCGACAGCGTGCCCACGAAGAAGCTGTGCACCGTGGCCGGCGCATTCACCGGATCGGTTCTCCGGTTGGCGTTCGTATCCTCGGCCACGATGTAGTAGTCCACGAACGTCCCCGGCGCCTGGGCGGGGATGAGAGCTTCATACTCGTCCGCGGTGCCGGTGGGCGTCATTTGAACCGCCTGGAACCCCGAGCCCGTGTCGTAGCGCACGAGGAGCGAGTCGGGGTTGAGCGTGCCGGCCGCGGTGATCGTCGCGGCGACGCGGTACGGATTGACCGAATCCCCCGTGTCGGCCAGCGGCGTGTGCGTGATGCCGATCACGAACGGCTGGGCGAGGGTGGCCACGAGGCCGACCGCCGTCTTCACCGAGTTCCGCGCCAGCGTCGGGCTGTTGTAGCTCGTGCCGACCACGTCGCTCGTCGTATGGATGTACGGACTGTAGGACCCGCTGTCTTCGAAGAAGAGGATCGAATCGTATCCATGCGCCCAGAACGACGCATGATCGCTGCTCGCGCCTCCCGGGATCGTGCCGTTCACGGTCGCGAATCCGGGGACGTAGTCGGTCGCGCACTGGAACGCGAGCGTCTGGATCCACTGGGAACTCGTGTTCCGGATGATGTCGAGGTCCAGGACGTCGCCGCCGGCCAGGTAGCCGATCATGTCCACGCAGACCGCGGCGAGGATGTCGTCCCCGCGCGCGGCCGAGTTGGCCGCGAAGGCCTCGCTGCCGTAGAGACCCAACTCCTCGGCCCCGAATGCGACGAACTTGATCGTGTAGTTGAACTCATACTGGCTCAGGATGCGCGCCGTCTCGATGACGCAGGACGTCCCCGAGGCGTTGTCGTCCGCGCCGGGGGCGTTGTTGGTCTGAGCGTACGAATCGTAGTGCGCGCCGAGCACGATGATCTTCGTGGGATCCCCTGTGCCCGGGATCGTCGCGACGACGTTCGGCTTGTAGCCGCCGGGAATCGCCTCGAACTGAACGTCGGTGATCCCGAACGAGAGGAACTTCGACTGGATCCAGTTCGCGGCCGCCTGGGCGCTGTCAGTCGTGCAGTAGCGCGTCACGAAGTTCTGGAGGCGCTGCACGTTGGCGTCAACATTGGTGCCGTTCACCGCGCCGACCATCCCCTGGATGATCGGGTCGGCGACCTTGGCGGCCGTGGAGGTCGCCTCGCTGGCGTCGCGCGGCAGGCGCACCGGCCGAATGAACACCCGGGCGACATCGTAGCCGGCGGCGACGATGGCCGCAGCATCCGCCTCGGAAGCCTCGACCACCGCATCGTAGCGATCGGCCGCCAGCACGCGAGCGAGGGTCCGAAGCCCGGCGATTTGCGCCTCGTCGCGGAGCGTGACCGTGTAGTAGGTCTTCGCCCCCATCGAGCTGTCGAGGATCCGCCAGCGGGGAGAGATGCCGGCGAGCCTTCCAAGATCCGCCGCCTCGGCGGCCACGAGCAAGTACCGCCCCATGTCTCGCACCACAGGGATGCCCGAGTCGAGAAGCGCGGCCGCCGTGCCGGACGTTGGATCGTCTACGACGACGAGGGCCCGCTGCGGCGCCTCTGTGAACGCAACGGCGGGGAGAACGACGAGCAGAAGCAGGATGAGGAGCGGTACCGTGTTCTTCATGTCTATGCCCCCTACGCTGAAGGTCGGACTTGCCGGGCACCATGCAACTAGTGATTTTACCACAAGTTGCGCCCGTCATCCAGCGAAAAGAGCGCCAGCGGAGCTAGCTCTCTCCTTTCGAGGCCTTTGCGGGGCCGATGCGGCCCGGACCTCGCGGAAGGCGAGCGAGAGAGCCCGGGCCGCCCGGAACTACGACTCCTTGATCTCGACGCGCGCGCGCATGTCGGTCTCGGAGAGCCGGCCATCAGAGTACGAGCGAAGATCGTCGCTCTTCGCGCGCACAGTGAGCCGGCGCACCTCGCGGTCGCCGGGCAGCTCGATTTCCCGCAGCCGTGCTTCGATCCTTACCGTCTGGCCGGGCGGCAGAGCGGTCAGCATGTCGCCGCAGTCCAGGAGCGCATCCACCAACTCCGCCTTGGCGCGCTCGTATGTCTCGAGCTCCCGCTCGCGATAGGTCTTCTCGTCCATCGTGTCCCACTCGCTGTCGTCGAGCTTGCGGAGCTTACCGCCGTCCGAGATGTGGACGTCGCCATCCTTGATGACGATCTGATCGCCGTCCATGAGGATCTCTCTCTTGTGCCCGCGGTTGATCACGAAGACCCGATTGTGCTTCTTCCACGGCCAGAACCAGGAGTGCGAACCGTGCTCGGAGTCCCACTCGGGTCCGGTCAAGGACGCTTCGAACACGAACAGCGCGCCCATGTCCTCGATCTCGAATCCATCGGTGGGCTCTCGGCCGGAAACGAGAAAGTTCGGGCTGTCCACCAGCATCTCATCAATCATCTTCCCGGCAACGGTGATCTGGCGCTCGATCTTGGTCGGCCGTTCGCCGGCGGCCGCCGGCGGGACCTGACCCGCGACGAGGACCGCGGCACAGGCAAGGCACGTCGCGAGAATGCAGTGGGCCGGCGAGCGGAGGCTCCGCAACATGTTGGATCTCCTTTCCATGGGGGTGGCTTCCTGTCGCTCTGACGGTGCGTGGCGGCTGCGCGTTCAGCAGAAAGTCGGAGGATCATCATGATGCGGAGCTGCGTGGTGCGCGAGAACCGCCGGCGGGGAGGCATGTCGGGGTGGCACGAGGAACCGGCGCCCCGCACCGCGAGCGTGGATTGCGGAACTTCTTGCCCCGCCGGCCTGGCCGGCCGCTAGCTCACAGCCTGTAGCTCAGGCTTGTGTAGATCTGCATCTGATCGGCGCCCGCTCCGGCATCCCGTTCCACGGAGATGATCCCGAACCACCGGCGTCCGATTGCTGCGGTCAAATCCGCTCTGGTCCAAACGAGGCGCGACCCATCGAGTCCTGCCTGACGAGCGTGCTCGTCCCGGATTCCCGTCTCGACGTCGGCCCCGAGAGTCCCGGCGAGCGGCACGGCCAGGTGGCCGGAGTGGAGCCACCCCTCGGCTCTGGAGCTCGCGAATCGCGTGCTCCGTCCGCCGATGGTGAAGCCGATTCGTGTGACGGAGCGGGCTTCGGCCGAAAAGGTGTGCGATTCGGTCTTCTCCGAAGATACGCCGCGCGAGAAGCGCGTCGCTGCCGAGGCGCTGTAACGCGAGACCCGGACCTCAGCGCCGCCCGAGACCCCCTGTCTGTAGCTGTCATCGAACTCCGTCTCGGGCGTGACCTGATCGCGGTAGAGACGCACGTTGCGACGGTTGTCGTATCCGCACGAGAAGCTGAGCGCCTCGAAAGCTCGGTAGCGCGCGCTTGCGAAGGTGCTTGTCGGACTCAGCGCGGGTTCGCCCGCATCGGCCTTCCAGCTTCGGTTCGCATCGAGTTCCTGCGCCCAGTGCGCCGAGAAACGCGGTGCGAGATACCGCGCCTGCAAGAAACCGAATTCACGATTGATGCGCCCCTTCTGATACGAACCGATGACGCCTGCGGTGAGGACATATCGCCCTCGGCCGCCGGGGCTCCCGCGAAGCTCGGCGTAACCCCCGTGTTCGCGGATGTGCATGTCCAATCCGTAGGTCTCGGGCTCTGGCTGGGTTCCGCTGAACAGACCGAGGCTCCACGTCTTGCGCCTGTATTCGGCGAGGCCTCCGTCAAACACGCTGACCGTCGCGAGGGAAGGGGACGAGAGCCGCCCAGCGGTGAGCCTGAGGGGGGCATTGGGACGCTGCCACACCACCGCGAGCCGGTGGACGCGCGTGAGGTTGCGAGACCCGTCCTCGGCCTGCGGGCGGTATGTCTGTCTGGCTCGAAGATCAACCTCCACCGCGAACATGTCGGATAGCGCGCCGTTGATTCTGGCGTCAATGGACGGTTGATAGATGTCGCTGCGCGGCTCAGTTCCGTCGCGAATCGCCAGCATCCGGACGCCGATACGGCCGCGCGGATTCGACGCTCGCCGGGGGACTCGCCCGCGTGCCGACTGCGCTATGGACTCTGGGAGCCGAGCCTCATTCCGCTCCGCGAATCGCGCGACGTCGCCGGGCGCAACCTGGCCGGCACCCGGCATGCGCACGCAGGCAGCGCCCCGGCTCGAAAGTGCTGTCACATGTGCGACTGCAACGACGGAGTCGCCCCGGACGATCTGGATCATGTCGCCCTCGCGCAGTCCTTTCTCGCGACCGGCGTCTATGTAGACCACGCCTTCCGTCACGTACAGGACGCGACTCGTCGTGCTGTCGGTGGGGGCGGCGGCCGAGGCGCCGCCGGAGGACAGGGACGCGATGAGAACAACCGCCAGCACGGCCGGCACCAGGAGCATCCTGATTCTTGTCATCAATGCGATCCCCTCGGGTGGCAGTCGTAGCATGTACGAGGGCCGTACTGGTAACCCGACTCCCCTTGGTGGTCACGATCCACCTGCTGCTGATCGCTGTGCTCATGACAGATGATGCATGAGAAATCGCCGAAATCGTTGGCATTGTAGTGACAGTCCGCGCACTCATCCCACCGCCCCCGGTGATTCCCCGAGTAGATCGGGAAGTAGAGCGCATCGTGATTGAAGGTCGCGCCCTCCCACTGCGTCGTGTTGTGGCACTGCGTGCAGAGAGTCGGGAAACCGGCGGCCTGGTGATCCGGGTTCGTCGTCTGGGCGTATTCCGGCTGATGGCACGAGTAGCAGTCCGTCGGCTTGCCGTTG
>JAGVPR010000202.1 GCA_020052115.1 Candidatus Eiseniibacteriota bacterium | reverse complement strand
CGTGACCGGCGTTCGGAGCGTGGGCCGCGTGCGCGTGCGCGAGGTCGGCAGCAAGACGTTCGTGGATCTGGGCGTCGCGGTCCCGCGCCACCTGTCGTTCGAGGAGAGCCACGCGGTGACGCGCGAAGTGCAGGATGCGGTGCTCGAGCTGTCACCCGAGGCCGACGTCGTCGTGCACACGACCCCGGTCGCCGAGAGCGAGGGGTTCCTGGAGCGCGTCGAAGCGGTCGCCGCGCAGGGGCACTTCGCGATCCACAACATCACGACGCATCTGGCGCCGCAGGGGCTCTTGATTGATCTCGATCTGGAGGTGGATCCGAATCTCCCGCTGGAGCGCGCCCACGCGCTGGCGACCGAACTCGAGCTTCGCCTGAGCGCCGAGTTCGGCGGGAGCCAGACTCGGTCGGCAAGACGTGTGGCGGACGTCAACGTGCACCTCGAGCCGCGCTCCGAGGAGATGATCCGTGGCGCGGAGATGTCCGCCGCCGACGCGGCGAGGTACATCGTCCGCATCGAGGCGGTCGGATGCGCTCTTCCTCACGCGCACGGGATCCAGGACGTCCACCTGCAGAAGCTGGACCGCACGGTGTACCTCTCGCTACACCTGCTGCTCGATCCGGATGTCCCGGTCCGTGAGGTGCACGAGATCTCCGAGGAGATGGAGAGCCGGCTCCGCCGGGAGTTTCCGCAACTGGGGCGCGTGGTCATCCACGCCGAGCCGTTCGTCGAGACACGAAAGTGAGTGGACGGAGAATCGGCGCCCTCATGCAGGCGCGGAAACGCTCCGGGCCCTCGCGCTCTCGCGCGAAGGCCCGAATCACCAGCGAATCTCGGGAGATCAGCGGTACGCCGCCTTGATCGAGCCCCAGGTGGATCTTGTCGCAGCGCCCTTCGCCGCCGTGTCCACGACCGGTCCCGGGTAGGGGTCGTAGGTGATCTTGAGCTTGCAGATATTCGGCACGAGCTTGCCGGCCTCAAGATACGACTGCGGAATGGCGGTCCAGTCGCCGGGGTAGCTCATCGAGATGTCCGAGAGCTTGATGTCCGTCCAGCCGTCCGTTCCGTACTGCTGGAACCAGGTAACGGCCGCCGGCCCGAGATCAATCCACTCGTTGTGCGGGCCGCCGTACCAATCGTGGCGGGCCGTGTAGGTCCCGGCGTTCCAGTCGTCCGCCCCCAGCCAGCCGTAGAGGAAGCGGCCGATGTAGAGCCGCGTTCCCCAGCTCACGGGGACTCCGGGGCCGCTGCTGTAGCTGATGTGGTGCGCGTAGTACAACTCGACCTTCCGGACCGTGAAGTTCCCCTGGATGATGTCCTGGGTGTTGAAGCTCATGAAGCCGCGCTTTTCCGTGAGCAGAGGATGACTGCTTCCCCACTGGGCGTCGGCGTTCCGGTAGTTCGTGAACTGGTCACCCCAGGGCCATCCGAGATGCTCGCAGTACGTGTACCCGCTGAAGCCCACGTCCACCACGACCGAAGCGGCGGCGGACGCGGAGATCGGTGCCCAGAGGATCGCCGCGGCGAGAACGGCCAAGGCGATACGGATCGTGGAAGCCATTCGCATGCTGCCCTCCTTGTGGGTGGTCACCCGCCAACCCGGCGCCGGCTCGAGGCTGCGGCGCCGTCGTGCAGGCTGGAGCGGCTTTCAGGCACACGCCGTGCCGCGGAGGGGAGGATGGGGAATACCGCTCCTGTTGCGAACGACACGCTGATCCGTGGCGGTGTGGTGTGGTCGGACTGTTCGGTCCGGGTGCCCCGATCCGTGATGGTGCGTTCGGGAGCGGGCGGGGGTCTCTACATGAAATCCCGCTCGCGGGCCCAGAGGTCGCGGTTCATCTGGTGCTTGAAGCCGCGACAGATGAACACCATGCGGCCGTTCTCGTGCGGAATGGCGTGTGGATGATAGATGATGGCGGCGAGCTCGATGCTGGCGTAGCTCGGTTGCAGGTCATCGAGGCACTCCTGAAGGTCGTTCGACACGCCGACGATTAAGGCGACCTTGCCGTCCCATCGCGGCGGGCCCCAATACCAGTAGCTGTTGTGCCCGCAGGAGGCCGGAGGCAGGCCGTAGCGAGGCCCGAAGAAATCGATCGCCCCGGCCTCGCCGTAGTTTCGAACGTAGATCAAGAAGTTGCTCCGCTCCTCGGGCGTCAACTTCTCTGAAGCATCGGCGAACATTCGGACCATCTCCTCCCAGCCGAACATGTCGGCGTAGTGTTGCGGCAAGTCGCCGACGCCCGAGCGTTCGTCGGCCCGGGGTTGAACGCCGAGCGACTTCGCGTAGCCGATGAACGTCTCCACGGGAAGCGCCGGCACGGCGAAGGGCAGGACGAGGATGCCGAAGGCCGCCATCACCGCCGGGAGCGCGATGCGGGTCCATCGCATCCGGCGCTTCGCCGCGATCGCTTCGATCAGCACGGCGCCGCCCGCGAACATCACCGTCAGCGAGGAGCCCATGTAGTACGGTTTCCCGTGCCCCAGGACCGTGATCGCGAAGACGGCCAGGAACATCCAGCCGAAGGGGCGGAACGGCGCCGCCTCCCGCCGAAGGAGGAAGAAGTAGAGACCAACGATCCAGAGGCCCGCCTGAACGAATCCACCCTCCATGAAAAGCCCGATCAGCATCCCTGGCAGCGACAGCGGCACGTTCTTGTAGAGAGTCGCGTTCCGCATGAACTCGAACGATGGGAAGCCGTGGCGCGCCTCCCACAGAACGTGCGGAAGGAACAGGATGCCCGCGACGGCCATGCCCACCCAGAAGGCCGGCTGCCGGAGGTGCTTTCGCCGGCTCGTCAGGACGAGCCCGATGAGAACGCCGGCAAGGAAGAACCCCATCGAGTACTTGTTGAGAAGTCCAAGCCCCGTGATGACGCCGAAGAGGGGCCAGAGCCTCGGTCTCCCTTCCGCCAGGATCGCCGCCAGCACGTAGCTCGCTGCCGCCCAGAGGAGGATGTCCAGCGCGTTCATCGAGAAGTAGCGTGTCGAGCCGAGGAGTACCGGGCAGAAGACGACAGCGAGCGCAGCCAGTGCCTGGCCGAATCGCCCCGCCCCCAGCTTCCGCGCGATGAGCCCGGCGAGGAACACGGTCGCCGCGCCCGCGAGGACCGGGATCCATCGAAGGGCGAGGAGCGAATCGCCCAGGACGGCGCGATTGGCCGCGAGCACCGCCAGCGAGAACGGCGGCTGGTCCACGAAGCCCCACGCGAGGTGCTTACTGCAGGCGATGTAATAGAGTTCGTCGCGGAAGTAGCCGTACCGCTCGATGAAAGGGAGGACGAGGGCGATCCGGAGCCCGGCCAGAGCGCCGAGGATGATCGTGGCGCTCGGGCCCCGGCTGCCTCCGTGAATCGCCTCTCCGGTCGTCTTCATCTCCTCTCGGGGTCGCGGCCTCCTACATCCCGTCGGTTCTTCGCCCGCGTCTCCTGTCCCATGAAGTCCTCGATCGGATCCCCGGGAAGCGGCGGAGTTTGGCGGCTGCGACTTCCGGCTCGATTCGCCCCGGCGGAGCCGCCTGGGTGGCGGGCTGAAGCCTGTCTCCCATGGCGGCTCTCCTGACGGCCCCTAGGCTTCCAACCGGTCGTGCTGGCCGACGATCTTGTTGAGCGGCCGGCTCACGAGCCAGATCGCGATGCCGGCGGTGAACCCGAGCCCCGTCAGCATCAGGAAGAAGGCGTCTCGGGACATCCGCTCATAGAACGTCCCGAGGAAGCCCGAGAAGTAATTGCCGAAGAAGCTCGAGAGGAACCACACGCCCATCATCATCGAGACGATCTTCGCGGGGGCTACCTTCGTTACGAACGAGAGCCCGATGGGGGAGAGGAACAGCTCGCCGGTCGTGATGATGAACGTCGTTCCGATGAGCCACATGACGCTTCGGCGGACTTCGGGCCCGGTCCCCTGCGCGGCCAGCACCATGACGATGTAGGAGGCGCCCGCGAGGAAGCAGCCGATCATCATCTTGATGATGCTGGACGGTTCCTGACGGCGCTTCGACTGCCAGCCCCAGAGGATGTTCAGAAGCGGCGCGAACATGAAGATCATGAGCGGATTGAATGCCTGGAACCAGGTCGAGGGGATGCGGAATCCGGCGAAGTTCCAGTTCGTGTTCCGGTCGGCCCAGAGCTGCATCGTGTTGCCCTGCTGCTCGTAGATCCCCCAGAAGATCACGTTCAAGCCGCAGAGGATGATGACGGCCCAGATCCGCTTCCATTCGTTCTTCGTGAGAGGCCGCTTCTCGTGCTGCGGTTGCGCGGCCATGCGGGTGCGCATGTCGGGAGCGAGGAACCGCTGTCCCCAGAGGTAGAGGCAGAGCCCGAGGACCATGCCGACCCCCGCGGCGCCGAATCCGTAGTGCCAGCCGACCGTCTGCCCCAGGGTGCCGCACACGAGCGGCGAGAAGAACGCGCCCAGGTTGATCCCCATGTAGAAGATCGTGAACGCGCGGTCGCGGCGCGGATCGCCTTCGGGGTAGAGCCCGCCGACCTGCGTGGAGATGTTCGGCTTGAAGGCCCCGTTGCCCATGATGAGGAAGATCAGGGCGGGGAAGAAGAGCGACTCGATCGCCATGAGGAAGTGGCCGATCGCCATGAGCACTCCGCCCAGGATCACGGCCTTCCTCTGACCGATCACCTTGTCGGCCAGCATGCCGCCGAAGAACGGCGTGAGGTAGACGAGCGCGGTGTACAGGCCGTAGATCTGCGAGGAAAGCGGCTGGGCCTGGAGCGGACCGAACACCGATTCCAGCGTGCCCTTGATGAGGTTGAAGCCGAGGACCTTCTCCCCGACGTCGGGGCGAAGGAAGAGGTGATTCACCATGTAGAGCACGAGCAGGGAGCGCATGCCGTAGTAAGAGAACCGCTCCCACATCTCGGTGAAGAAGAGGACGAAGAGCCCGGCCGGATGGCCCAGGATCGTCCGCTGCCCCGCCCGTCCGATCTGCGCAGTCTGCGGCTGCTGCATCGTTCCTCCCCCCCTCCGGACCCCGACCGGAAAGCCACCATGATGGGCCCTCTGGGCGAGGGAAGTCAAACGGGGCGGCGCTCCGAGAACGGACCACGGCGATGGAGGAGGCAGGGCTGATCCTGCGGCAGAGGGCAGGCGCGACACTATCTCATCATGGTCACCTTCCTCGCCGTGGAAAGCGCCCCCGCGTCCAGGCGCACGAAGTAAACACCTGAAGCCGCCGGCCGGCCGGTCGCATCAAGGCCGTCCCACCGAGCCGAATGAGCTCCCGGAGTCTCTCTCTCATCCACGAGCACGCGGACGACGCGCCCCGATGCGTCGAGCACGCGCAGGTGCGCGCGTGCGGCCTGCGGCAGCGTGTAGCGGATCGGTGTCGCCGATCCAACGGGATTGGGACCGATCAGCTCCAGTGAGAGGCCGGCGTGTCCGGCCGAATCGCCGGGATGCACCGAAGCCGGCGCCGCAGGCACGATCAGGAGCCTCCTCGGCTCGTTCTTCTTGATCACGAGCCCGGGGACCGCAACCCTGCCGAGGGCGTCCGCCACAGTGCTGCCGGTGGCGACGACGGCGCCGCTTCCAGCCGCGCTCCAGCTCCAATCATAGGAGGCGCCCGGCAGCACGCTCAAGTTGCGCAGCCGGGCGGGGGAGACGTCCGTGGTGAGGCTGTCGGGGAAGACCTCGCCGTAGGAGCCGCCGCTCGGCGCATCGGGAATGAAGAGCGTGATCTCCCAGCGCTCGGATTCGTCCGTCACCTCGCCCGTGTCCCACGAGGCGTATGCGTTGATCTTGCCCTGCGGATCCGCGTTGAAGTCACCGTCGGCGGATGCGTTTCGGAACAGCGGGAACGACTGATCGAGCGAGAACACGAGCCGGCTCATCTGCGTCTTGTCGTAGCCGTACGGATCGAGGAGCGCGACCCGCTGCGAATGCTCCTCCATCCCCCACTGGAAGTTGAACGGCCGCCATGTGTCCATCATCGCCTCTGTGTGCGACACCGCCTGCGGCCAGCCGATGGCGCTGTCGTTCACGCCGTTCGAGTAGGTGAGCCAGGGCGTCTGGATCCCCGGATTAGCGCGAAGCCATTGATTGTTGTCGTAGTAGTCCCACACGCCGTACGTGTCACCCGGCTCGATGACCTGACCGCCGAAGCGCTCCGCGAACTCCACATTCGAGAAGGGGGCGTTCCACTCCATCGGTCCCCAGGCGCGCTCGAACGAGGAGGCGAAGGTCGGCGTTTCGCGCGGGACGTGCACCCCGACCCAGGAGATCAAGTTGCTGAACACCTGGCCGTTTCGTAAACCGGCAAGCGACGTCCCCGCGCCGCCCATCGAGCCGCCTGAGAGGATGATCCGGTTCGTGTCGGCGCCGTACTCGGGCACAACGAAGTCGCGGATGAATGCGAGCAGCCTGTGCATGGTGTAGGGCTTCACGGTGCCGTGGTCACAGCCTCGCAGCGTGCCGAGGTTCTCGTGATATCCGGTCCACCAGTCCTGGAACGGGAACTGATTGCTCGCGACCAGAAGGTGCCCCTGCTCGAAGGAGTACCACCAGCCGTAGCCGCCCGTGAGGTTGCCGCCCCAGCAGTGGAGCGCGAGGTCCACGCCTGGATTCGGGATGGCGAACGCCGCCGAAGGCACGGCAACGAGGTACTCGTTGGGCGAACTCGGCAGGTTGGATGCGGGAGGGGCGTCCCACTTCACGTAGAAGTACTGGCCGGAGGAGGCGCCGTAGTTGAACTCGGTCGCATGCTCCACTTTGTCGAGGAGCACCATGCCGCCTCCCGAAGTGCGCGCGACGGGGCCGGAGGCATTCATCCCCTGCTGGAGCACGGAGAAATCCTCCGCCCCATCCAGCGTGCGGCTCACGAAGAAGTAGGCCGTATCCGGCGCCGCGCCGCGGAACCGGTCCACATAGATCCCGGTGCCCCCGGCGGCGTGGACCCCATCGCCGACCGGCAGGGTGTGCACGGTCCCGCCGCCGTACGTGGGATAGCACTGACCGCCGGGCCCGGGAAGACGGGGGTTCCATCCGCTCAACGGCTCGATCTCATCCACCAGGACCGCGCCGGCAAGTGCCGCTTCCGATGTCAAGGGCGCAAAGGAGCGGTAGATGCGGTAGCGGGTCTTCTGCACGTCGTCGAGCGTCTGCATGACGTTGTAGAAGTCCGAGCAGGATGCAGAATCCGCGGTGAAGATCGGAAACGGCTCGTCGAAGGTGATCATCGCATCGCCGTCCTCGAAGCGCGCCGCGGCACCCGTGACCGGCGCTATGGCGGCCGGAAGGGCGACGTCGCAGAGCACGTCGAGGGAGAGGCGTCCGCCGAGCCCCGGGCCCTCATCAATCACGGTCAGCGTGAGCGTGCCGCCCGACGCGAGGGCTTGGCGCACGGCCTCAGTGGCATCCAGCTTCTCGTAACGCGGGGCGAGCGGCGACAGAGCTGCGCCGCCGGCCGAGAGGCTGAGGCTCGTCCGCGACAGCGAGTTCATGCTCAAGTCTATGTAGTCGAACGCCACCCCGGGATCGAGCGTGGCGCGACGGACCGTGGCCCCCGCGATCGCGGAGAGGTTCACCACGATCGTAGCGCCGCCTGCGCCGATGGCGCCCGGGTGGGTGCCGTTCGAATGATTGGTGAAGCTGTGCGTGGCCAGCGCCGCCGACGCCGGATTCGACACCCCGGACTGGGCGGCCAGAGCCGCCACCAGTGCACACCAGAGCGGAACGCCGGCAGGCCGGATCACCGTGCATCCTTTCCGCGGCGTAGCAGGATCATCTTGCCCGCGGCCGCCCCGGCGCCCTTGCGGACAACGTACACATAGAGCCCGCTCGCCCCGGCGCGCCCGCTCTCGTCCTTCCCGTCCCATGTGAGGCGATGCGATCCCGAGCTCATCGGCTCGCGCGCGACGAGCGTGCGCACGCGCCTTCCCTGGAGATCATGGATCTCGACGGTGATCTCACCCGGGGAGTCGAGCATGAACTCGATCGTGGCGTCCGGACCGAACGGGTTCGGACGGCTGGCGGCAAGAACGATCCCCGGTGCGGCGTATTCGTGAACGGCGGTGAGGGCATCGCACGGCTCGCCCGTGTACGCCGTTCCGTCCACCTCGTCGGCGCCGATGTCCGGCTCGCCGTCGGCGACGACCTCGCAGTCCATGTCCGCGCAGATGCCGTCGAAGAACGAGCCCGCATCCACGGCCTGAGAGCCTGCGGCCAAGTGCAGGTCGCCCCCTGGCGCATCCAAGTAGTTCGAGGCGCCGGCGTGTTCCATGTTCGAGGTGAAGGTGTTCTCCGCGCCGACGGCCCCCGCGCGCATCGTGATCTCCTTGTCGGTGATGTTGTTCACGAACGTGTTCATGCGCACGGCGGGCCCCACGAGGTCGATTCCGCGGTTCGTGAACCCCGGGGCGTACATCGTGTTGTTCCCCACCGTGACTTCCGCCGCGTTCGAGAGCGAGATGCTCTCGTACGAACCGAGCGTCCCCTCCGGATTGGCTTCCATGTAACCGCGTATGACGTTGTCGCGGATGATCCCGCCCGTCTCGTCGAGATACGGCATCCCGTTGTGAGACCAGTCGCCGAATGTGATGCCGCGGTCGCAATCTATGATGGTGTTCCTCTCCACGATCGTTCCCGCGGAGTTCGACCAGACGAGGATCGCCGGGCCCCCCATGGTCCCGGTCGCGGGATCGGCCCTGATGTTCCGGATGACGTTGTCGCGGATCGTCCAGTGGTCCCCGGCGTGGATATCGACCCCTTGCGTGTACCAGCCCCCGACGAGAAACGTCTCGTACTCGATGCGGCTGCACGCGACGGTTCCGTTCGTGACCGGCGTCGGGTTCGAACTCGAGGCCGGATTCACCTTGATGAGCTGCTGCCCGGCGTTCACCAGGTGCACGTTGTGGATCATGAGGTTTCTCGAGTGGAACTCCCCCTGCACCGAGATCAGATGATTCGAGGCGTTGCGGATCGTGATGTCCGCGAGCGTGATGTTGCGAAGAGAGTCGAGCAGCGTGGTGTAGTCGGAGATCATGAACGCCTTCGCGACGCCATCCGTCATCCCGCCGGCGTCGAATATCACGTCATCCGGGTTGCCGCTCGCGGAGCGGATGGTGATGTCGCGGCGGCTCACCTGGATGCCGATTCCGTAGCCGGCGTACGGGGACGTCCGCATGTCGTAGGAGCCAGAAGCGACGAGAATGGTGGTCTTGCCGGCCGCGCTGTTGATTGCGTTCTGCAGGGCTGCCAGGTTATTCACGGTGATGACCGTGCCGCCGGAGGGATGCAGATACCCGCAGGCGCAGGATGCGGCGTGTTCGCTCGCTCGCGCGGGGCTCGCGCCGGGGATGGAACACAGGGCGAGCAGGCACACAAGACTTCCTCGTAGAGACGGCCAGGAGGTAGGCATGCGGGTTCCCTATGCACGGTCCATGCCGGATCGCCGATGCCGGATTCCCCGTGCGTCAATGCCCGATTCAACGCCCGGCAGCGCCGCGGGAGGGGGGGATGGTTCTTGCCTCGTCGCGGCGCGTTCGTGCGTGTCCCGGACCGTACGCATCGCGAAGACGACCGGCGCGTGATGAACCGAATCGTTCGTTTGCGCGAGATCAGCCGGAGAGCCGGATCGTCTCGAAACGCCCGCTGCAAGGGGCGCCCGCGCAGGCTGACATCTCCAGAGCCGTGAGGTCCATGACGATGGAGACAAGCGTGGCGTAGCGTTCGGACTCCGGGAGGGCCGGGTCGGGATGCTGGCAGATGGAGCTGGGGTGGCCGTCGTGATCGCAGAGAAACGCCTCGAGGTCGCCTCCGGCGACACGCTCGCGCGTGGCCAGGAGCGAAAGCATCCTCTCGCGCCGTTCGCGGGTCCGCGGGTGCAGGTCCTCGGCCCTCTGCTCGATCCCGAGGGATTTCGGATCGAAGAAGTGGTTCGTGTGGACGAGCACGCCGTCATCGCAGGAGAGGAGCTTCTCGGAATCCGGCGCCGTTTCGAGATCCACCGCTGCATTCGGCGCCTGCGCCACAAGGTAGTTCGTCGAGCAGGATCGCCGCGCTCCAGCGAGCGCGCACAGGGCTTCATCGAGATCCAAGCTGCGGAGCGCTTCGTCGCACCGCACGTGAAACGGCTTTCGCAGCGACGACCAATCGTCCGACGACGAGTTGAGGCCGTTGATCGCGAGCCCGAGGCCGCGGGAGTTGAGACCGATCTTCCCGCCCGGGATCCCCGCCTCCGTCAGGGCGAGGATCGTGAGCCCGTCGCTCTGTCTTCTCGAGAGGAAAGCCGTCTCGACACCGGGGATCCAGTCCCAGTTCTGGCCCAGCCTCAAGTGTCCGTCGGTGGAGCGCTCCGGCAACACGGCGAAAGCCGTGCAGCCGTCCGGCGTTTGCCGGGGCCCGTGATCCCGCTCACTTGGCGCATGCGGTGTCGCGTGGACGCGACTGAAGCGATCGTAGAGAAGCTCGTAGCGGACGGTCAGCATCGTTATGTGATCCAGGGGCAGGCCGGAGCCCTCGGCGACACCGGCGAGCTCTTCGAAGTAGCGGGGGCTCGTGCGGGCGATCGCCTCGCCGTAGAGCGCGGCGCGCCGAAGCACCTCCGGATGCGGAAGCCCCGCCTCGTCCTCGAAACGCCGCAGGTAGAGCGCGATGTTCCGCTCGATCGCCTCGCGCAACACGCTCCCGTGCCGGCGCCCCTGATCCCGGCGCGAGCCCTCGAGCTGCACGATCGGGATCTCCACGCCTCTTTAGCCTCTTGTCTCGAGTTGCTTGACGAACTGCAGCCAGGCCGGCTGGCGGACGAATCCGAGCCGGATGTTGATCTCGAGCATCCGGCCGTTCCTGGAGTCGTTCCAGGTCTTCGTCATCGGATACCCCTGCGACTTCGCCCACAAGAGGGCACGGACCTTCATCGCCAGCGCGATCTTCCGTCCGCGCCACTCCGGCGTCACGCCCGTGAGACCGGTCGTCAGATCCGGCGTCGCCTGGTTCAGCCGCAGGTTGCTCAAGCCGATGAGCTCGTCCCCGCGCGTCGCGATGATGAAACCGTCGGGGATGACGCCCGGATCGGTGTTCATGTTGTCGAGGAACGTGTCGAAGTCCACCCGCGTTAGCGTCTCGTTCGTCGGGATTCCCTGTTCGACCGCCCAGATCAGATCGTAGAGCTTCCGTTCCCAACCGGGCTCATCACGCACCTCGTTCAGCGTCTTGAGGAGGATTCCCTCGCGGGCGAGGTTCTCTTGAAGGTCGGCGTAAGGTGATGGATCGAACGTGCTGAAGTCCAGCCGCGACTCCCAGTACCGCTGCTCCTCGGCGAATCCGCGGCGCGTGAGAAACCCGATCGCCTGCTCCTGCGGCTCGTTGCACATGGCGCGGAGGACTTCGGGATCATGCGGCTCGAGCTCCGCGACGACCGTTCGATAGAGCGCACCTCCGACGCCGCGCACCCGATGGGCGGGCAAGACCTGGACGTCCGCGTAGAAGGAGTGCGGGGCGTAGGCCCATGGTGAGTGTCTGAACCCGCCCCAGCCGACGGCGTCGCCATCCTCCAGCGCCATCCACCGGCGCCAGATGCACCTCGGGTCGAGGTGCTCGTCGCGGTAGCGCAGCTCGTCGGCGCTGAACGCATGGTCCGGGAACACCGCGCTCGAAACGGCGGCGTACGCCGGATAGTCGCCCTCGGTGAACGGCCTGATGATGAACCGGTCGGTCAAGTTATCCCCTGGTCCCTTGCATCTCGCGCAGAAGCTCGACCGAGCGGCGCGGGTTGATGACGAGCAGCGCACCGTTCTTGCCGCGAGGCTCCGCGCCTCGCTTGATCAGGTCGGCGACCTCAACCGGCGTGAGCGACGGGTCGAGAGCGAACAACTTCGCCGCGAGGTTCACGACGTTCGGGGACGCCATGGACGTGCCCGATAGCCTCATGCGGTGCCCGCCCGGCACGAAGCTGTCCACCTCGAAGCCGTTGGAGTAGACATCCACGCCCTGGCCGAAGCTCGTGAAGTCGGTCGCCTCGCCGGCCTGATCCACCGCGCCCGCGATCATGAGGTTCGGGAGATCGAACGAGGGCGGGATGAACTCGTCGAAGTTGACGTCGTTGTCCGAGTTCCCGGCGCCCCCGATGAAGAGGATCCCGGGCGCGCTCTCGAACGCCTTGCGAAGCCCGTCCTTCGCGACCGCGAACATCTCCCGCGCCATCCGGGCGCGCTCTTCCTGGTTGCTGCCGATAGCGTTCTTCTCGAGATCGTTCTCGAACTCCTGGGCCGAGAGAACCCAGCTCATGTTGGCCACACGCACGCCTGTTGCCGTGAAGTAGTCCACCGTTTCCTGGAATTCCCGCGCGAGCTTCTTCGTCTCCTCCATCGTGGGCGGCGGCGGGATCAGATGGTGATCGGTGCCCAGCCGGGCCACGACGATCTCGGCCTGAGGGTTTCCCTCGATGGCGATTCCGGCCACGTGCGTGCCGTGCGCGTGGTGCGTGTAGAGCCCCACCTCCTCGAGGAACGTGGTCACCTCTTCGGGCTTCATCGCTGCCATCGTCTTCCGGAACGCCGCGGCCTCGGGGGTGCTCAGCGCGGCCTGGAGATCGAAGAGGCCCTTGAAGAGCCCCTCGAGCTGGTCGCGGTCCGACTCGGCGTCGCCCAGCGGGTAGAGGAGGGCCGGCGTGCGATCGTGCTTCGCGTCATGCGCGATGCCGTTTCGGTCATCCACGAAGCCGTTGCCGTCGTCGTCCTTGCCGTTCATCTCCTCACGGGCGTTCGTCCACAGGCGGCCCTGGAACACCGAGACATCCACGCCGGTGTCCCACACCGCCACGCGGACCTTCTCGGCGCCGCTCTTCGGCTCGATCACGACGTTGCGCTCGGGCCAGATGTCCGGCTTCTCCACGCGGTTTGCGGCGACGAGATCGGTGAGAACCGCTGCGACCTCCGCTTTGACGGGAAGGAACGTCTCCATGGCGAGACGCAGTGTGAGAAGCTGCCGGGCCTGGTCCCCGGAGAGATAGCCGCTCTTGGCCACCGGGGGGTCAATAGTGCCCTGGATCATGCCGGTGATCACCGCCTCGCTCAGCATCTCCGCGTTACCCTTCATCTTCTCGAGATTGTCCTGGACGACCGCCCAGGGCAGCGCCTGCACCTCGGCCGCGTAGTGCTTCTTGAAGGACGCGCGGAACTCCGCGCTCTCCGGCGGTTGGTTTGTCTCGTGACGCGCCGCGAAGAACGGACGCGCGATGAGACCCTGGGTCAAGCGGGCCGCCTCCTTTTCCTCGATGCCGCGGATCTTGTCGAGGTACTCGAAGACCCTCGCCTCATCCCCTTCGAGGAATGCGATGGCTTGAAGCGTGCTGTAGAGGCTCTGAAGCGTGTTGCGGTCCTGGATGTCGTACTTCTCGATCATCTCCAGGGTGTTCTGCTTCACCTGGCCGGCCAGGATGAGGACATCCGGCCGCGAGAGGAACAGCTCGCTCGCGGGACCCTTCACTGTGTAGGTGTGCCGCGGCAGATCGTCCAGCTTCTCGACCTTTATCTTCTGCTGAGCCGCCGTCGCGCCGCTGGGGATCAGAATGGCGGCGAGCGCCGCCGCGAGCATCGCCGTCAACCGGATGCGTCCGAACATCGGGGCCGACTTCATCGGAATCTCCTCTCTCGTGCCATCATGGAACGCCCGTTCCCGGCGGCTCGCCCGATGGGGGAAGAACCTCACGGGCCGCACCATTCTAACGCGGAACCGGGGCGCTGGTCTTTCCATACGAGGGCGCGGCCGAGTCTGTTGGGGGCTTGACGACTGAGACCGGCGACTGCCTCGAGATGATCGACAAGTCGTCCGCGGCCGCGGCGCTGATCGCTAAGCGTTCTTCGACCGCATCAGCTTCCCGGCGCCCACCAGGATCAGCATCACCGTGAGCAATCCGAAGAGGATCGTGGCGAAGACATCGGATCCCGCCAAGCCTCCGAGCACCCTCGGACCGAGCGCCAGGTTCCAGCGTAGGCCGAGCAGCGCTCCGACGATCCCCGCGATCGTGCCGCCCGCGATGAACCCGGACGAAAGCAGCACGCCGGGACTCGTCTCTCCGCCCGCGGAGTCGCGCGTGAGCTTTTTCTCGACGAGCCAGCGCGCCATCCCTCCAACGAAGATCGGCGCGGAGGCGGAGAGCGGCAGGTAGACGCCGACCGCAAACGGCAGCGAAGGGATGCCCGCCAGCTCGAGCACGAGGGCGATCGCGACCCCCAGGAGGATGAGCGACATCGGCAGGTCTCGCGAGAGCGTGCCGTCTATGATGAACGACATGAGCGCCGCCTTCGGCGCATCGTACTTCTGCACGGGCGCACCGTTGTCCTGCTCCCTCAAGCGGCCGTTGACGCCCGGGTCCACCAGGTAGCGGATCTTCCCGGTCTCGTCGGCCAGGTACTTGCCGGCGGGAATCCCGGGGACCTCGCCCACGCGGACGTGCTTCGCGAAGTAGAGGCCCTGGTCCTCCACCGCGTGCGGGCCGCGCACCGGCTCCTTCTCTTCCTTCCCCGTGAGCGGCATCGTCGCCTCGGGGAGGTTCTTCGACGAATAGACCGTGCCTCCGTCGTTCAGCACGATGAGTGTGATCCCGATGACGAACGCGGACGTGAGGGCGCCGACGAGGATCCCGAGCTGCATGTACCGCGGCGTGCCTCCGACCAGGAAGCCGGTCTTCAAGTCCTGCGATGTCGTCCCGCCGTTGCTCGCCGCTATGCAGACGATCCCGGCGACGGAGAGCGCCGTCAGCTTGTAGTTGCCCCCCGTCCAGCCGAGCGCGAGGAAGATGAGGCACGTCATGAGGAGCGTCGCCACCGTCATGCCCGAGATCGGGTTCGACGACGATCCGATCTCGCCCGTGAGCCGCGACGAGACCGTGACGAAGAGGAAGCCGAAGAGCACGATGCACGCCGCGCCCAGAGCGTTCATGTGGAGCATCGGCGCAACCCAGATCGCCAGCACCAGGGCGAGCGCGCCGAAGAGGACGAGCTTCATCGAGAGATCGCGGTCGGTGCGAACGACGGCGCCCACGGCGGCGCCGCCGGCGCTGCGCGCCGCGAGGTCCTTGAGCCCCGAGCGGATCGAGGCGAAGATCATCGGAAGCGCCTGGATCATGCTGATGATGCCGCCCGCAGCCACGGCGCCGGCGCCGATGTAGAGCACGTACGAGCTTCGGATCTCGGCGGGGGACATGGCGCTGATCAGTCGCTCGGCGGGGTAGAGCGGCGCACCGAGCCTCTCGCCGAAGAAGACGATCGCCGGCGTGAGCACCCACGCCGCCAGCACGCCGCCGCCGACCATGATGCACGAGATGCGCGTGCCGATGATGTAGCCGACGCCGAGCAAGTGCGGCGCGATCTCGGCCGAGACGGTGGCGCCCTTGAAGAACCCCAGGGCCCTCTCAGGGATCTCCTTGAAGAACCTCATTCCGTTGGCGAGGAACCAGTAGAGGAAGCCGATGCCGAAGCCGGAGAAGACGAGCTTCGCCGACGTGCCGCCCTCCTCGCCCACGATGAGCACCTCGGCGCAGGCTGTCCCCTCGGGGTACGCCAGCTTGCCGTGCTGCTTCACGATGAACGCGCGGCGAAGCGGGATCATCATGAGGATGCCGAGGATTCCGCCGAGCACGGCGACCAGCGCGACGCGAAGATACTCGAGGTTGTAGCCGAGGATGAGGATCGCGGGCATCGTGACCCCGACGCCGAAGGCGATGGACTCGCCGGCCGAACCCGTCGTCTGAACGATGTTGTTCTCGAGGATCGTGGCGTTCCGCCCGAAGATCGGACGGAAGGCGCGGAAGAGGGTGATCGAGAGCACAGCGATCGGGATCGAGGCCGAAACCGTCATCCCCACCTTGAGCACCAGGTAGAGCGACGATGCGCCGAAGACGATGCCGAGGATCGCGCCCAGCGCAACGGCCGACCAGGTGAACTCCGGGATGACCTTGTCGGGGTGGACGTACGGCTGGAAGTCGGCAGGATTCTCACCGGGCGGCGCCGCGAGCTTCGTGGTGCTCATGTCGCTCTCCTCGTGACGAGTGCAGATCCGGGCGGCCTGAGGGCGGTGACGTCGGCCCCGCGCGAGCCCGGAGCGGACGGTGGCCGCGATCCGCGCCGGTCAACCTTGCATCGGACGGAGCCTGCCGGTCAATGGTCACATTCCATTCCGCCGTGGGAGCCGGCATTTCGTGCTATGCTTCTTGCGTAGAGGTCCTCCACCCACCCACTGGCAGGTGCACGAGAGGACCGCGAGGCCGGGCAGGGCTTGCGGTCGAGCAGGAGGTGACCGATGTCGTGGCGCTCGCTCGCTCTTTCAACCGCCGTTCTTGCTGTGCTGGCTCCGCTCGCTGCTTCCGGGGAACCCCTCGAGGTGCCCAGTCCGGTTACCTCACAGGTTCGGTTGCAGATCGGACCATCGAGCTGGGTCAACGAGCCGACCACCCTCAGTCACGTGCCCGACAACCTGCCGGCGCCGGATCCGGGGTTCGTGATCGAGGTCACTGTGAAGAACGCCGCCGGATCGCCTTGGCCGTATGCCAAGGTCTATGTCGTCTACTCCGCTGCCGCCGTTCAGGCGCTATGCTGGTGTTCTGAGCAGTCTCATCTGTGGGGCGATCTCTCAGGCGGCCGGCGCGCATTCTGGGCACAGGCGGGCGCTTCCGGGGTCGTTGAGATCCGCGTCAATGCCGGCGGGTGCTTGCAGGCGCCGGCGGTGTGCGACATCAGGGCATCGGACGCATCGGGCGTGAGTCCGAACACGGCTGTCGTGCTCCGCTACTACAATGCCGTGAACTCCCCCGACATGATCGGCCCTGGCGGCATCGTCTGCGACCGTGCCGTGGACCTGAGGGATCTCGCCGCCTACGCGGCCGTCCATCTGGGGATGTCGCCCTACACCGTCTGTGCCGACTTCAATGGCGATGGGGCGGTGGGCCTCGCGGACCTACAGATCTACGCCGTGCATCACCTGCGAGCCGCGGCTTGCAACTGAGAGGACCCGCCGCGGGAGGATCGTCGGGCCCGGCGCCTCTACAGCGCGTCGGGCCCGCGGTACGTGAGGAGGATGTGCGAGCGCGGCATTCGGCGCGCTTCGGCTGCGCCGCGCCTCAGCGAACGATGGACAGAGTCCGCGAGACCTTGCGGTTCACGGTTTCCAGCGTCACGAAGTAGATCCCGGCCGGGACTGCGCGTCCTCCGGCGTCACGGCCGTCCCAGGAGATCTCCCTCAGGTGCGCGCCCGTCGCCGAGCGATCGAACCGGCGCACGATCCGCCCCGCGACATCCACAACCGTGACACG
Source organism: Candidatus Eiseniibacteriota bacterium (assembly GCA_020052115.1). Classification (GTDB taxonomy): domain Bacteria; phylum Eisenbacteria; class RBG-16-71-46; order JAGVPR01; family JAGVPR01; genus JAGVPR01. The sequence goes on along the minus strand of JAGVPR010000202.1, from coordinate 8,485 downwards.
CTCGGGGCCGTCCGCATCCGATTCGATCGTGAAGGTCGCGCTTCCCCGGCTCGGATTCGGCGCCACGCGCAGCTCGATCCTGCCCGGCGGAGCGTCAGGCTCCACGGCGACGGGCGAGGTTCCGATGCCGATGGATGCGTCCGTCGCCTGCACCGGCGTGATGCGGAAGCCCCCGTTGAAGAAGTTCGGCCCCGACAGGAACCGCACGGCCGTGACCTGCGGGGCCATGGAGGCCTGGAACTTCAGCCGGTAGATCTGTCCGGGTCCCGTAAGCGAAACGCCGGCGCAGAGGAGCACGTCCGTGATCGTGTCGGTGGCGGCGCCCTGCCGGAAGATGTGAAACGTGTTTCCGCAGGCGCTCGTCATCAGCGAACCTTCCTGCAGCGAGATCGGGGAGAGAGGGATTAAGGTCAGCGCGTTCGGATCGTAGCCGATCACCGCGTCGAAGCCGTTGAACGGCGAGCCCGCCTGTGTGACGGTGATGTCGAGGTAGAACACCGCGCCGGGCGAGACCTCGAGCGCCGTGGGAGTCACTGCGACAGTGACACCCTGCGCCGCGGCCGGAACCGCGGCGATCAGAAGCGCGATCGCGATGGCGCCCCAAGATGCAGCCGATGCGAGTCTCGCCTTGCTTGTCACTTGCGTCTCCCGTGTCTCGCCCCGGACGTTCATGATCGCATGAGCAGCTCTACTTGAGCAGCGTCAGCGATCTGGCATGCGTGACTCCCTCCGAGCGGAGCCGCATGAAGTAGATCCCCGATGACACCTGTGTCCCCTGATCGTCCCGCCCATCCCAGACGACCCGGTGCTCGCCCGCGCCGGCCGTTCCGCTCACAAGCGTGCGAACAAGACGCCCCTCCGCCGAGAAGATCCGCAGCCCCACGGCCGCGCGCAGCGGCAGACGATAGGTGAGCGTCGTTCTTGGATTGAACGGGTTGGGTGCGGCGGGCAGGAGTTCGACGATCCGTGGGATCGTGGACTGTCCGCTCTCCTGCGTGCCGCCTTCCACGTGGATCGGCTTGTTCGACGCGTCGCGGGCCTCGAGGCTCGAGAGCCTGATCAGCGGCTCGCCCGAGCGGAGGGCGCGGAAGGTGATGGTGGCCAAGACGCCCGCTCCGGAAAGTCCGCGATCGCCGAGTCCGAGAAGGGCGACGTCAACGCGACCCGGACCCGGTGAGAGTGCGCAGCCTCCGTTGCGCGTCAGGAGCTCTCCGCCGGCGGTCGCCAGGGGTTCGACGACGGCGGCGTCCCACTCGAGAGCCGCGGAGAGGGCGTAGACGCTCCCCGCTCCATGAGCGAGCAGGCGCGCCGTGACGGCCTGCCCGGGTTCCACGCGCGCCGGTGCCTCCACGACCAGCTCGTCCTTCTGAGCGGGGGCGGGTCTCGCTGCCCCCTTCGAGAACTCGCCATAGCCGAGGCTGAGGATGACGAGGTCTTCGAAACCGAGCAGATTGTCGGTCGTGGGTCGCGAATCCGGCAGGTAATTGGTCGTCGGGCCGACGTCGAGGCACGCCAGCGTGTCGGAATCGGAGAGAGTGATTCCATAGTGCGCGCCGATGAAGCTCAGATCGGAGGTTCCCACCGAGTTGTCACCGGCGCACGCTGCGAAGCCGTCGTGCGAATCGCCCAGGAAGTAGCTGGGCGTTCCACCCGTCCTGTTGGAGACGGCGGAGACGTTGCCGCATGCGTCCTTCGTGAAGACGACGTAGTACCAAACATCGCGCGTGCCGACGTCGTCCGACTGCCCGCTCGCGGTCAAGCCGGTGAGGACCCACGGCGCCGCCGGCGGATAGGCCGGCACCGCCGGGACGGACCCGGCGCCCGGGCCGTCGTCGTACTCGGGGTAGTTGCCGAAACCGGCGCGGTAGACCTCGATCGTGGAGGCGTCGCCGGGCGCGCCGAACGCGACCCGGATCATGGCCGTGCCATCGCCGCCGTTTCCGCTGTTGTTCTGAGAGGCGAAAAGATTGATGACGGCGAGCGGAGGCGTGTTGTCGATCGCGACCGAGGCCCCGGTTCCGGCCGTTCCAGCGACCGCGATGCTGTCGCAGTCACCGAACGTCTGGCCGGTCACGCTGACCGTTCCCGTTCCGTTGCCACCTGCATTCGTCACTGCGACCGTGAAGAGCGTTCCGGTCGCCGCCACCGCGCCGCACGGATCGCCGAGGATAGCGCCATCGACCGTGTAGACCCCGCCTCCGTTGCTGGTGACCTGGAATGAGGTCGCTCCAATCGAGCTGAGATACGTTCCCTCCGTGATGCTCGAAGTGCCGGAGCACAGCACGAGCTCTGCGGAGAGGCCGACTTGCACGCTGAAGGATCGAAGCGGGGTGGCATTCGTGCGATCGATAATGATCGGCACAGTGACGCAAGGGTGCGCGGTCGAGATGCAGTCGGAAGCCTGGCCGGCGGACACGACGTTGGAGGTTTCCATCGCGAGAGTGAAGAACCGGTCGCTCGCATCGCTGCCGCTGTTGTTGGCCGCGTCGCGGGCCGCCACCCGAACCAGCGCGCGTGTGCTCGGCGTGCTCGGGACCGTCCACGCGTAAGTGCTGTCGTTGGGTTCATTCGTGGCGACCGGCGTCCAGGTCGTGCCGTTGTTCGTCGAGTAGTCGACGTCAATCGCCGTGACCTCGATGTTGTCCGTGGCCATCCATGTAATATTGTGCAACGAGCCGGTCGCCCAGTTCTCGCCGCCGTCCGGGGAGGTGACGGTCACGCTGGGCGCCGTCTGGTCCGCGATCGTGAAGACCTCGTCGCTCGTATCGCTGCCGCTGTTGTCGGCCCTATCACGTGCCACCACCCGGATCAGGGCCAGAGCCGTAGGCGCGCTCGGGACAATCCACGGGTAGGCGCCGTCGTCGGCCTCGCCGGTTGCGACCGGAGTCCAGTTCCCCCCATTGTCCAACGAGTAGTCTATGTCTATCGCGGTGACCGCGACGTTGTCCGATGCGGTCCATGTGATGTCGTGCACGCTCCCCATCGCAAACGTCTCGCCCCCGTTCGGCGAGGCGACCGCCACGGTCGGATCCGTCGTGTCGTTCAGCAGCGTCCGGAGTTTGCCGTTGCCGTACTGGTAGTTCCACACGGCGCCGGTTTGCGCGTCCACGATGGCCTCCGAAGAAAGCCTTGCCTTCACCTGCGCGGGCGTGAGGTTGGGAGTGTCCGACAGGATCAGCGCGACGCCGCCGGCGACATGCGGTGACGACGCGCTCGTGCCGGTCATGATCCAATGTTGGCCGTCGGAATCTATGTACGGGTTGGTATTCGAGTTTCGGGGTACGGCCGAAGACAGCGCGGAGATCACACCCCCGCCCAGACTGACGATGTCCGGCTTCTGCGCGCCGTTGCGAAGCGGCCCGACACTCGACCGGCGGGTGAGCGCGCCGACAACCGTCGAGTCGGAGAACACGTAGGTGTTGCCGTCAATGGAGTGCCAGCGGTTCTTGTTCGTGACCGCGCCGACTGTGATCACCTCGGCCGCCGAGCCCGGCGAGTTGACGGTGACATGCTCGTCCACATCGGTCGTGAAGCGCGGCTGAACGCCGGTCGCCCCGAGATGGAAGCTCGCGAACCAGAGATCGAGCTGAGGATTGGCCCCGCTCACAGGCGTCAGCGTGATCGTCCAGGTTCCGACGCGCGGAACCGCGGCCGATGTGCCGTCGTAGATCTGGATGAAGATGTTGTTGTCGCCGCCGGGGGACGCCGTGTATCCGTTCTCGAGGTAGACGTAGCCGTCCGTACCCGTGCTCGATCCCGTGCCGCCCTTGACGACCGCCGCCACGTCCGAGGTTCCCCGCGGAGAGGTTATCGCGACCTGCATGTCGGCCGCAGCGGGGTAATAGGCGTCTATCTGGAGGAAGTCGTTCTGGGTCCCGGAGTTCGGCAAGTAGAAGGGGATGCTGAAGCTCACGGCCTGGTTGCCGCCCGGCGGGACGAGTTGCAATGCGTGAAGCGCCTGGCCGCCGTCGTTGCCGGCGGAGACCACCACGATCTTGCCCGCGCCAACAAGTGCGTCGAGCGAGGTGTCGAAAACCTCGGTTCCATCGTGCGCGCCGAAGCCGCTCCCGAGCGACAGGTTCACGACGGCGTTCTTTCCGGCAGCGGCGGCCCGCTGGAAGATGTAGTTCACCCCGTCCACGACATGGGCCGTGCTGTAGTCCGTCACGACCGCGATCATGTCGGCCCGTGGAGCCATCCCGATGTACACGTCGGCCGGCCGTCCGTTCCCGGTCGCCGAGCCGTCGCCTGCGGCGATGCCCATGCAGTGGGTGCCGTGGCCGTCGACGCCGTCTCGCACCGTCGGGAGACTCGCGTTGATGTCCGCGGCGGCGAACTCCCGCCCGTAGGTGAAGCCGGAGGGGTGCGGGGTTGTCGCATCTGTTTGGTCCCAGATGTAGAGAAGGCGGGTCGTCCCGTCGGCGTTCTTGAAATCGTCGTGCGTGTAGTCAATGCCGTTGTTGACGTCTCCAATGATCACGCCGGCCCCCGCCAGGCCGATGAAGCCCGGGGGGCTGGAGCTCCAGTAGTTCGGCGTAGCCTCGGTGAGAGGCACCGAGAGGTCCAGACAGGGATGCGCCCTGTAGGATGCCGATATGCGTGTCATCCCAGCAAGGGCCGCAACGGCTTGGAGCGCATCGAGCGGCACCTCCGCGGTCATCGTGCCGTTCGGCAGCCGGCTGTTGATGTGAACGCCGAGCGCGGCGAGGTCCGCTTCGCTGAGGGATCCCTCGAGGAAGAGGTCGAGATAGGTCCGACCGTCCACTTCCCGCGTCACCGTGGCCGCGGTCGGAGGCATTCCTGAGACGACCAGGTTCAATGCGGGAGAAACGACCGCCCGGGCCAGAACCTGAGCGGGGATCGCCATGAGGAAAACAAAGAGGAGGATCGCTGTGGCTTGGCCCAAGTGAATCTCCGCGGGCCGCTACCGGTTGGCGGCTCCCAAGGTGCGTCTCTCGGTGCGTGAGCTCGATACTCCGCGGTCGGGCGTTCGCATCGCGCCGTCGCGGCACGAATCCGAACCAGCCGTTACATCGTGTATCTAGAGAACGCTCAATAAGTTTACCAATTCGGACGGCTCCAGTCAAGTAGGGACATCTCGCGCCCCGGCTACCGTCCTTCCATCTCATCGGCGAGAGCGCCGGCGTCGTAGACCACGCGCAACGCTTCGAGGATCGCTCGGACATCCACCGCGACCGAACGGGCCCTCTCGTCGGTGTACGCGACGTCCCATTCCAGCGATTCGATGTTCCCGTCGAAGATCAGTCCGATCAACTCCGCGTTCCGGTTCACCACCGGGCTTCCGGAATTGCCGCCGATGATGTCAGCGGTGCAGATGAAGTTGAACGGCGTGTCCGGGCGGAGGCGCTTCTCCGCCTCCAGCCATCGTGCCGGCAGCTCGAAGCCGGCCTGACCCGCGCGCTCGGTGTGACGCCGGAACATCCCGGCGAAGTCGGTGAACGGCGGGACCGGCCGGCCCGCTTCCTCGTAGCCGCGAATCGGCCCGAATGCGATTCTCAATGTTCCGGTCGCATCCGGGTAGAGGCCCTCGCCGAGGAGCGCGAACTGGGCGGCGGCGATCTTCGCATACGCCGCGGTCTCGACCGCCTCGACCTCGTCCTCGTGAAGCTTGCGGACGGAACGCGATTCGGGATCGAGAAGAGCCGCGAGCCGGATCATCGGGTCATCGCTCGCCTCGATGGCTGCGGCGCCTCCGTCGGCCAGCGCCTTTCGGACCTCGACCTGCGGGAGCTTCGAACCCAGAACGAGGCTCTCCGCGCGCTGTCTCGGTGATTGCCCTGCCAGGACCGACTTCACGATCGGATCATCACCGCCGAGCGCCTCCACGAAGTACGACAGCCAGCCCGCGATTCGGTCCATCTCGAGCGGTGGATAGATCGGGGCAGGGGAGTAAAGTCCGAGGTAGAGCGACTCGAGATTCGTGTCGCGGTATTCACGAAGCCGGTCGGACGATGGCTTCGGAAGCTCCTGGCCGAGCCGCGCCAGGTTCCGCGCAATGCCGAAGAGTTCAGACCAACCGCCCGCCCTTCCGTCCAGCGCCTGGTGCCGCTCGAAGTCCTGGCGGTAGTTCTCATACGCCGATGAGATCGCATCCCATGCGTCTCCCCACTCCCGGCGCCTCGTCGGGTCCGAGGAGACCCAGGCCCGGAGGCGGTTCTCGGCCTCGAGTTTGGCGTTCATGACGAGTGGATCCTGCAGCGCCGCGAGGTAGCCCGTCCTCGCCTTGCGGCCGTTCTGAATGCCGAAGTAGTCCTCGCCCCCGATGCGCGCATTCTCCGCACTCCGAGCCATGAACGTGGCCATCTGCACCTCGCGCCGGCGGAGCCAGGCGAGAGCTTCCGGCATCTCGACGTCGCGCCGGAACCGGAGGTGGTCCATCGTACAGAGCCGGTCGGTCCTGCCCGGATGGCCGAACACGAAGGTGAGATCGCCGTCGCTCGCGCCGCCGGGGGCTACCTTCAAGTAGTGCTCGACCTCGAGCGGCCGGCCGTTCTCGTAGACGCGGAAGAAGCACACATCCAAGTCGTAGCGCGGGTACTCGAAGTTGTCGTTGTCGCCGCCGAAGAATGCGGCGGCCCGCTCGGGCGCCATGACGAGACGGATATCGGTGTAGCGGTGGTAGCGATAGAGATGGTACCGGGCGCCTCGGTAGAGTTTGACGACCTGGCTCCTCAGACCCGTCTCCTTCTCCGAATCTGCCTCGACCTCCGTCATCCGCTTCCGCCGCGCCTCCTCCGCCTGTCCGGCGGTCATGCCCGGCCGCACGGCGCTCTTGATCCTCTCGGTGACGTCTTCGTGCTCCCAAAGGACCATCACTTCCATGTCCGGGCACTTCAGCTCCTCCTGCTGTGTCCGGGCCACGAATCCGCTCGTGAAGAGATCCAGCTCCGGCGTGCTCAGCTTCTCGAGCTGGCCGGCGCCGACGTGATGGTTCGTCAGGATGAGGCCGCGCGGCGAGACGAAGGAGCCGGAGGCGCCCATTTTCACGCACGACTTGTGCAAGTGGTCGAGCCAGTCCTCGGTCGGCGTGAATCCGTACCGCGTCTCGAGCTGGTCGAGCGGTGGCGCGTCGCGGAGCCACATCCCCTCGTCCGCTCTCGATGGGGGCGGGCATGAGAGGATCGCGAGCAGGAGGATGGGACCGAGGGCGAGGACGAGGCGCTTCATCGGGACCCCCTTGGGCATGATGAGATGGTTCCGGCCGATGGGCCGGCGTGGAGGGTCCGGCAGAACCCGGGCCGCACTCCGCACCCGTTCGTCTCGGCGAGAGATGATACGCGAGGAGGCGGGGAGCGATCAATCGGCGCGCGCAAAACCCGCCAGCATCCCTTGCAGCGTCTCGACCAACCCCTGGAAGACGGGCGTGGTCGTTTCGCGGTCAGGCCTCCGGAGGCCGGGGAAAAGCAGGCGGCGAAGCCCGAGGGTGAACTCGAGCTGCAGGCCCATCCCAAGGCGTCCGCGGTTGCAGATGTTTCGAGGGTCCGATCCGGAACGACCGTCCCGGTCTTGCTCCGCGCGAAAGCCCGCGGCGCGGAGGGCGTCGAGCGCCGCCGACTTGAGGTCCTCGTGGAGACCGCCGGCGAACACGCCCGGCTCGGAGCCGTCGCAGCCGTGCACGCTGACGACGATCCGGGCCCCCGCGGCGAGGCGCAAGAAGACCGGATCGTCGAAGAGCGTGCTCGTCAGGTGCATGACCTCGTTCCTGGAGGGCCTGATCCCCTCCAGCGAGTAGAGCGAGTGCGCACGGCCTGCCAGCGCCCGCGCGATCTCGGACGAACCCGGCTCGATGCCGCCGCCGTGAGGTGAGGCGACCAGGATCGAAGAGCCGCGATCCTCGACCTCGCGTGTGAAGTCAGTCCCCTCCGTGTAGCGCCGCTCGAGCCCGGCGAAGCTCTTGGGCCGGCGGCCGATGATCCACGGTCCCGGCGGCATCTCAGCCGCCTTCCGCGGAGAGGTTCACCAGATCACCACGTGCTGCGAGGCCTCGCGGTGCATCGAATCGCCGGGCTTCACGCCGAACGCTTTGTAGAATTCCGGCATGTTCGATGCCGGCCCGTTCACGCGGAGTTGCCGTGGGGCGTGGACGTCGGTCATGATCTGATTCGCAAGGGCCTCAGGCCGCTCATGTCCGAGCCAGGCGAGCGCGTAGCCGAGGAAGAAACGCTGGTCCGGCGTCAGGCCATTGAGCTTCTCCCCCTTCTTCCACTGGTCGGTCTTCTTGAATGCCTCATACGAGATCACGACGCCGCCAAGATCCGCGATGTTCTCGCCGAGCGTGGCCTCTCCACGCACGTTCTTGTCGCCGATCTTGTATGCGTTGTACTGCTCGATCAGCTTCTGAGCCCGGGCCATGAACTGCACGGAGTCCGCCGGGGTCCACCACGCGTTCATGTTGCCGTTCTCGTCGTATTGGCGCCCCATGTCGTCGAACCCGTGCGTGATCTCGTGGCCGATGGTGGAGCCG
>JAGVPR010000031.1 GCA_020052115.1 Candidatus Eiseniibacteriota bacterium | reverse complement strand
GCCAACGAATCCCGCCAGGCCGCGAGGTCGCGCGCATAGGCGGCAACGGTGTGCGGGGAGGCGCCGTCTCGATCGGCGAGCTGGCGCAGGTAGCTCCGGATGAGGTGCTCCATGCGCGCAGGGTACCACGATGAGGGGTTTTGGGCAGACGCGCGCAGAGGGTGCTGCGGGTCCGCCGGTCTCCCTCGGCGGACCCGCGAGAGTATCGGCGGCAGAGCGGCGCCGCTGCTAAGCCGTCGCCGACGCGGGAACCGGCTCCTCCGCCTGACAGCTGAGGCAGCGGAAGAAACGACCCTTCGCCTTCGTCTCCTTCTCGACGCGGAACGTCGCGGAGCATTGCGGGCAAGGCGACGGCACCGGCCGGTCCCATGTCGCGAAGCGGCACTTCGGGTACTCGCCGCAGCCGAAGAAGAGCCGCCCGCGCCGCGTCGTCCGCTCGACGAGCTGCCCCGGGCAGTCCGGCTGCGGACAATGGGCTCCCGTCTTGATCGGGCCGGTCGTCTTGCAGTTCGGGTAATTGGAGCAGGCCGCGAAGCGCCCGAATCGCCCGCGCCGGACGACCATCGGCCCGCCGCACGTGGGGCAGACCTCATCGAGGAGGCGCATCTCCGCCTCCTCGCCGAGCGGGCGCGTGTAGCGGCAGGTCGGGTAGTTCGGACAGGCGAGGAACGGGCCGTTGCGGCCGAACTTCTTGACGAGGCGCGCGCCGCACTGCTCGCACACGTGCTCGCTCTCCTCCTGGATCGCGCTGCGCAGCTCCTCGCGCCGTTCCTTCGCCTCGCTCAGCTGGGCCGAGAACGGCCCGTAGAAATCCCTCAGCACCTTCACCCACTCGTCATCGCCCGACTCGACCCGGTCCAGCTCATTCTCCATCGAGGCGGTGAAAGCCACGTCGAAGATCCCGGGGAAGATCTCCACGAGCAGATCCGTCACCTTTCGCCCCAGCTCGGTCGGGATGAGCTGTCCGCCCTCACGGCGGACGTAGTCGCGCGTCGCGATCGTCGTGACGATCGTCGCGTACGTGCTCGGACGGCCGATGCCGTTCTCCTCGAGCGCCTTCACGAGCGATCCCTCCGTGTAGCGCGGCGGTGGCTCGGTGAAATGCTGGTGCGGATCCACCTGCACGACGTGCAGCCGCTCCTCCAGCTCGAGACTCGGCAGATCCGCCAACGGCTCCTCATCGTCCTCTTCCTTGGTCCGAGGCGCGGAGTGGAGACGGCGGAAACCGTCGAACTGGATGTGCGTGCCGCTCGCGCGGAAGAGATGTTCCCCGGCCTTGATGTCCACGGAGGTCACGAGATCCACGCCGGAACTCATCTGGCTCGCCATGAAGCGCTTCCAGATGAGGTCGTAGAGCTTCCACAGATCCGGCGTCAGGTGCCGCTTCAGCGCTTCGGGGGTGCGCCTGGCATCGGTCGGGCGGACCGCTTCGTGCGCGTCCTGCGTGCGCACCCCGGCCTTCGCGCGATAGACCGGGGGCTCGTCCGGAAGATAGGAGCCTTCGGGCACCGCCGGATACAGCTCGGGGATGAGCGCCCGGGCCGAGGCCACGGCCTCATCCGCTATCCGCACGGAGTCGGTTCGCATGTAGGTGATGAGGCCGACGGTTCCTTCCTCGCCGGCGTTCACGCCCTCGTAGAGCTGCTGTGCGAGAGCCATCGTCTTCTTGCTCGAGAAGTGGAGGCGGTTGTAGGCCTCCTGCTGGAGCGTGCTCGTGATGAAGGGCGGCAGAGGATTGCGGCGGCGCTCCTGGCGCCGCACCTCGGCGACGCGGAAGGGCTGCCCATGGAGCCGCGCGAGAACCTCCTTCGCCCCCGCCTCGCTCCGGATCTCCGGCTTCGCGTCGCCGATGCGTTCCAGGCGCGCTTGGATGCGGCCGGTCGCCGCCTTCAGACGCGCCTCGATCGTCCAGTACTCCTGTGGGACGAAGGCCTCGATCTCCTTCTCCCTGTCGCAGATCATCCGGAGCGCGACCGACTGCACCCGTCCGGCCGAGAGCCCGTACCGGATCGTCTGCCAGAGCACCGGGCTCACCAGATAGCCGACGAGCCGGTCCATGATGCGGCGGGCCTGCTGAGCGTTCACCTTGTCGAGATCAATGCTCCGCGGCGACTTCAACGCGTCCTGCACCGCCTGCTTCGTGATCTCGTAGATCGTCAAGCGGCTGATGCGCCCTTCGTCCTTGGATGCGCCCTTGCCGGTGCTCAACAGATGGGCGAGATGCCACGCGATCGCTTCACCCTCGCGGTCGGGATCGGGGGCGAGGAAGATCTTGTCAACCTGCTTCGCGCCGTCGCGAAGCTCCTTGATGATCGTCGCCTTGCCCTTGATCGTGACGTACTGGGGCGTGAACTCGGCATCCACGTCCACCCCGAGCTTGCTCTTCGGCAGGTCTCGCAGGTGGCCGGCGGAGGCCATCACCTTGTAGCCCCGACCGACGAACTTCGAGATCGTCTTCGCCTTGGCGGGCGATTCGACGATGATGAGCGCCTTGGCCATCTCTTATCCTCGGTTTCTCTCCGTCAATCGACTGCCGTCACGCCGTGGCACTTCTTGTACTTCTTCCCGCTGCCGCACGGGCACGGATCGTTGCGCCCGACCTTGGGGCCCGCCCTCACCACCGTACGCGGTTTGGATTCGCCCGTCGGCGTCGCCGGCGGCGCGGCCGCCCGGTCCGCGAACC